>NZ_CAJPJE010000046.1:0-18403 GCF_905369875.1 Actinomyces sp. ICM47 | reverse complement strand
GTCCGGGCTGAAGATCGACGCCTTCCGCTCCTCGGGACCCGGCGGTCAGACCGTCAACACGACGGACTCGGCCGTGCGTATGACCCACATCCCGACGGGCATCGTCGTGTCCATGCAGGATGAGAAGTCCCAGATCCAGAACCGTGCGGCCGCCCTGCGGGTCCTGCAGTCCCGCCTCCTCGTGCTGCGCCACGAGGAAGAACAAGCAAAGAAAAAGGAACTTGCCGGCGACGTCAAGGCCTCGTGGGGCGACCAGATGCGCTCCTACGTGCTCCAGCCCTACCAGATGGTGAAGGACCTGCGCACCGAGTTCGAATCCGGCAACCCCCAGTCCGTGTTTGACGGAGACATTGACGGCTTCATCAACGCTGGCATTCGCTGGCGCAAGAACGAGCAGAAAGCTGCTCAGGACTGAGCATCGCCCATACGCGCAACCCGGCCCCGGCCTCGTCAATCCATGAACGAGGCTGGGGCCGCCCGCATCCCCGAACTGGCGCGGGTGGCGCTGAACAAACCACACCGCCGGTTTTCCGCGTGTCGCAGCCGGGTCGTGACCCCATCGTTACCTAATCTGACAGAGACTATTGACCCCGATCGGACGGTCCCATGATTCGTTTTGATGATGTCACCATGGTGTACACGCCAGGTGCCCAGCCCGCGCTGGACCACGTCTCGCTGGAGGTGGAACGCGAAGAATTCGTTTTCCTCGTCGGCAAGTCGGGTTCCGGCAAGTCCACCTTCCTCCAGCTCGTCATGCGCGAGATGAAAGCAACCAGCGGCAAGGTGTGGGTGCTCGGCAAGGACGTATCCAAGCTGTCCACGTGGGCAGTGCCGAAACTGCGCCGTCAGATCGGCACGGTTTTCCAGGACTTCCGCCTGCTGCCCTCCAAGACCGTGTACGAGAACGTCGCGCTGGCCATGCAGGTGATCGGTAAGCCTCGTCACGCCATCGAGACCTCCGTCCCCGACGCCCTGGACCTCGTGGGCCTGTCGGGTAAGGAATCGCGCCTGCCGCACGAACTCTCCGGCGGTGAGGAACAGCGCGTGGCCATCGCCCGTGCCATGGTGAACCGTCCCGAGCTGCTGCTCGCGGACGAGCCCACCGGCAACCTCGACCCCGAGACGTCGCTGGGCATCATGCGCCTGCTCGACCGAATCAACCGCACGGGCACGACCGTCGTCATGGCGACCCACGACGCCACCATTGTTAACCAGATGCGCAAGCGCGTCATCGAACTCGAGGCCGGCGACGTTATCCGCGACCAGAACCGTGGCGTCTACGGGGCCGGGAGGTAAAGAGAGTGAAGCTTCGTTTTATTTTCTCCGAGGTCGGCAAAGGCCTGTCGCGTAACCGCGCGATGAGCGTGGCCGTCATCCTCGTGACCTTCGTGTCCCTGCTGTTCGTCGGCATCGCGGGCCTGACCCAGATGCAGGTGTCCAAGATGAAGTCGGAGTGGTACGACAAGATCGAGGTCACGGTCTACATGTGCGCGATCAACGACGCCGCCCCGAACTGCAACGCGACCGAGGCGACCGAAGCACAGATCGATGCCGTGCGCCAGAAGCTGGCCTCCTCCGAGATGACGCCCTACGTGGCAACCGTCTACGAGGAGACCAAGGAAGAGGCATACGAGAACTTCAAGCGCCTCAACGGCAACGACGCACTGACGCAGTGGACCACGCCGGACATGCTCCAGTTCGCGTTCCGTATCAAGCTGGTCAACCCCGAGCAATACTCGGTGGTCAAGGAAGAGTTTTCCGGGACCGCCGGCGTTTCCGAGGTCCGCGACCAGCGTGAGGTCGTCGAACCCCTGTTCCGCGTGTTGGGTGCCGCCCGCACAGCCGCCCTGGGACTCGGTGCAATCATGGTCGTCGCCGCGATCCTGCTGATCTCGACGACGATCCGCCTGAGCGCGATGAGCCGCGAGCAGGAAACCCAGATTATGCGCTACGTGGGTGCTTCGAACCTGTTCATTCAGGCACCCTTCATGATCGAGGGTGCGCTGGCCGCACTGGTGGGCGCAGCCTTCGCAATCGGCACCCTGTTCGCGGGCGTGCACTTCGTCGTCCAGGGGTGGATGGCTCCCGCCTTCAAGTGGACGAACTTTATTGGTATGGGCGAGGTGGCAATCATGACGCCGATCCTCGTCCTGGCCGCGGTGGCGCTGGCGATTATTGCGTCGGCTTTCTCGTTGGCCAAGTACACGAAGGCGTGAGTCTCATGTTCCGTTTTCTTCGTCGTCCCCGTCGCGGCGTGGTCCGCGCAGGTGCCCTGGCCCTCGCGTTCGCGTCATTCATCGCGATGAGTCAGACGCTGCCCGCGCGCGCGGACGACGACCGTGACGCAGCTGCGAACGCGGCCGCGGAGGCGCAGGCGACGGTCAACGCCCTGCAGTCTCAACTCGAGGGTATCGACGCATCGCTGGCGCAGGTCTATATCGACCTGCAGAACCTCAATGCTCAGATCCCGGAAGCTCAGACCGCCTACGACAACGCAGTGGCCGACTACGACAAGAAGTCTCGCGAACACACGACGATCCTGGGTGAGCTGAGTGCCGCGAAGGGCGAGCAGACCCGCATCGACGATTCGCTGAACGACGCAACCACGCAGGCTGACGATTCGCAGCGCGCGATCGCCGACCTGGTGCGCCGCAAGTACCGCGATGGCAACGTCGATCCGGTCGCGGTGGCCCTGACCTCGGGCGGCACCGAGTCCATCACAGAGCGTGCCGCAGCGGCCGACATGGCACTGCGCACGGAGAACCAAACCATGACCTCGGCCCTGGACGTGTCCTCGTCCCAGCGCACCCAGTCCACGCGCCAGGGTGCGATCACGGATCGTATCGCTGACCTCGAGGAGAAGGCCGCTCAGGCGGAAGCGGACGCGCAGACCGCGAAGGACGACGCTGACGCGAAGCTCACCGAGCTCAACGACCTGAAGGATCAGGCATCCGCCAAGCAAACCGAATGGGACGCTCAGAAGGGCCAGGTCCAGGCCTCCCTCGACCAGGCTGAGGCCGACTACCAGGCGCGCAGCGATGAACTGGCGGCCATCGATGCGGCGAACCAGTCCACGGGCGTGTCCTACACGTCGTCCTCGGGCTTCCGTAGCCCGCTCGACATCCCGATCGTCGTCACCAGCCCCTTCGGTATGCGCTACCACCCGGTGCTGGGCATCATGAAGGGGCACTCGGGCACGGACATGGCGGCCGACTGCGGCACGATCATCCACGCTGTTGCATCGGGCTACGTCAACGCGGTGTCCGCTGACGTGTCGGCGGGCAACTACGTGGACATCAACCACGGCATTGTCGGCGGCAACTCAGTCATCACGGAATACCTGCACATGCAGGCCCAGTACGTGTCCCCCGGACAGTACGTGAACGCGGGCGACGCGCTGGGCGAGGTTGGCTCGACCGGCTACGCGACGGGCTGCCACCTGCATTTCGGTGTTCTTGAGAACGGAAACTATGTTGAACCGATGGATTACCTGTAATCCGGGTTAGGATAGACCCTCGTAGCGTTTTCGCTGCGGGGGTCTTTCCTGTGTGAGCAGGGAAACGAGTCTGGAGGGAGGCAGGTCATGCCCAAGGAATGGAAGAAGCCCAAGCCTACGGAGGGGCAGCGTGCCAAGGCTGCCTCCGACGCGAAGAAGACGATTGCCCGTAACAAGAAGGCGCGCCACGACTACACGATTGAGGACACCTGGGAGGCCGGTCTGGCTCTCATGGGGACCGAGGTGAAGGCACTGCGGATGGGGCGCGCCTCGCTCGTGGACGCGTGGGTGGAAATCAATGGGGGAGAGGCATGGCTGTACGGTGCCAACATCCCCCTGTATTCGCAGGGCTCGTGGACGAACCACGCGCCCACGCGCAAGCGCAAGCTGCTGCTGCACCGAGCTGAGATCGACCGTATGCAAGACCGTGTGGCCGCGAAGGGCTACACGATTGTGCCCCTGGAGCTGTACTTCATTGGCGGGCGCGTCAAGGTTGAGGTCGCCCTGGCTAAGGGCAAGCAGGAGTGGGATAAGCGCCAGGCGCTGCGCGAGAAGCAGGATCAGCGCGAGGCCGAGCGCGCGATGCGTCGCTATGTGAAGCAGGCCCGCCGGTAACGGAAAGAAGGCGACCCTGTGCGAGGTTCCGTCAGGATTTTTCGTCGTGATTTTCTCAGGCTGGTTACCGTCCCAGCCGCTTGGATCGTCATCATTGGTATGGCGTTCGTCCCCGCGCTTTATGCGTGGTTCAACATTGTGGGGTTCTGGGACCCTTACGCTCATACGTCGCAGATCCGCGTGGCTGTGGCCAACGAGGACGAGGGGGCGACGAAGGACGGACTGGGCACCGTCAACGTTGGCGCTTTGCTGTCGAATCAGCTGCGGCAGAATGACCAGCTGGGCTGGCACTTCGTGAGCGCGGACGAGGCTCGCTCTGAGGTCGAGCGCGGCGAGTCCTACGCCGCTTTCGTCATCCCGGCCTCGTTCTCCTCTGATCTGACGGGCATCGTTGACGGCACGTACGTCAAGCCGAACATCCAGTATTACGTCAACGAGAAGAATAGCGCGGTGGCCCCGAAGATTACGGGGGCGGGTGCGACGGCGCTGGATCGGAAGATCAATGCGACGTTCGTGTCCACCGTCGCAAAAGTGCTGTCCGAAAAGGCGTCCGAGGCCGGGGTCGGCATCGCGGATCAGGCTGACACTGCGCGTGCGGACCTGGTGGCCTCGCTTGGGGAGGCTTCGACGAAGGCACAGAACGTGTCGGACACCCTGTCGGGCATGGGGGAGACGATTGATTCCGCGAAGGGCTCTGTCGCCTCGGCTCGTACGACGCTGGGTGACCTCGATACTGCTGCGGGTGATCTGTCGGCCTCACTGGACACGGCCGACGCACTCGTCACCGACGCTCGCACGTCGCTCGCTGATTTCTCTGGCGACATGGGGTCGGTCCTGGATGGGCTATCGACCAATACCTCGGACGCGCTGGCTGACCTGTCGACAGACGCGGGCAGCCTCGACGGTGCCGTGCAGGGGGCGACGGGCAGGCTTGATGGTCTGCTCGTCGAAGGCAACTCGATCAACACGACGGTTGGCACGATCCTCAGTGATCTGGATACGGCGGGTGTCGGGAATCTGTCTGGCGCGGGTACGGCCCTGACGGATCTGACGAACAACAACACGTCGCTGTCGACTGCGATTACCGACCTGACGACTCTAAACACGGACCTGTCCGCGTCCTCGACGTCGATTTCCACGGCTCTCACGTCCGCGTCGACCGCTGCCAACTCCGTGCAGACGGCTGTGTCGAACGCGCGAACGGGCGTGAGCGGCCAGGTTCCTACACTCTCGACGGCCATCGACGATTTTTCGAGCGCTTCCTCGTCGATGCGTTCGTCGCTCGATACTCTGCGCGGCCAGCGTGACCAGGTGTCGACGCTGCTCGATCAGTTGGATTCGTTGCTCGACGACGTGAAGACTGCCACATCGAACAGCGCGACTAACGTGGGCACCATCAAGACGGACCTGGATAGCGTGTCCACGGACGTCTCGTCGATCGCGTCGTCGAACACGCTGCGTGACCTGGCGACCTCGCTGGGGACCAACGCGGAATCGGTTGCTTCCTTCATGGCGTCGCCGACCTCGATCCAGACGCAGACGGTGTTCCCGGTCGCCTCCTACGGGTCGGCTATGGCACCCCTGTTTACGAACCTGGCGCTGTGGATCGGCGCGTTCTCCCTCGTTCTTCTCCTCAAGCTCGATGTCGACGAGGACGGGATAGGCCCCGCCTCCTCGGCCACCAAGTACGTGGGCCGGTGGATGCTGCTCGCTTTCTTCGGTGTCATCCAGGCGCTCGTCGTGTCGATCGGTGACCTGATCATTGGCGTGCAGACCGTCTCTCGCCCGACTTTCGTGGGGACGTCGATCATTATTTCGATGGTCTACGTGTCTATCGTCTACATGCTCGCGACGTGCTTCCAGCACATCGGCAAAGGCCTGTGCGTCGTCATCATGGTCATGCAGATTCCCGGCTCTGCCGGCCTGTACCCGATTGAGATGCTGCCGTCCTTCTTCCGTTTCTTGCATCCGGTGCTCCCTTTCACATATGGGATTAAAGCGATGCGCGAGACGGTGGGCGGTTTCTACAGGCACGAGTACCTCTTGGCCCTGGGGGCGCTCGGCGTTCACGCGCTGGTCGCATTCGTCATTGGGCTGGCGCTGCGCCCCTTCCTGGTCAACCTCAACGCGATGATCACGCGCGACCTAGCGTCCTCGGGCCTGTTCGTGGCCGAGGCGACGCGTGTGCCCTCCAACCGCTACCGCCTGACTCAGATCGTGGCGGCCCTGGCTGACCATGAGGGCTTCCAGCGTTCGGTGTCGGCGCGTGCCGCCCGCTTCGAGCGCCGCTACCCGCGCATGAGGCGCGGTGCCATCGTGCTGGGTGTGCTCGTGCCCGCTGCTCTCGCGGTCCTGTCGGTCACGAACGCCGCCGAAGTGCCGGTTGTGCTGGGTGCGTGGATTGTGTGGGTCCTGGCTGTCATCACGTTCCTGATCGGCTTGCAGTACCTGCGTGAGGCTCTCGAGCGCCAGCAGCTGCTCGGTGCCATGGAAGAGAGCGACGTGCGTTCACTCCTGACTCGCCGCGTCAAGGGTGCTCGCTCGCGAATCGCGCTCAGCGCAGCCGCCGTGAGCGCGTCGATCTCCTCTGCCCTGGCGGCGTCGCTCGCACAGTACGACGCCGAGCACGCTTCCGAGGAGACCGAGGACGAGGAGGATACGAAGTGAGAACCATCTGGGCTATCTACCGCGCGGACCTGCGCCGGGCGCGCCGCTCGCTCATCGCCCTTGTCGTGATCTTCGGACTCGTCGTCATTCCCTCGCTATTCACGTGGTTCAACGTCGCGGCGTCCTGGGATCCTTTCGGCAACACGCGCTCCCTGCGTATCGCTATTGCGAACACGGATGCGGGCTACAAGTCCGATCTGGTGCCACTGCACATCAACATCGGTGACCAGGTCGTCTCTGCTCTGCGCAAGAACGATAAATTCGACTGGGTGATTGCCTCGGAGGAGGCGGCGGTCGAAGGGACACGCTCGGGTGACTACTACGCGGCCATTGTCATCCCCGAAGATTTTTCGAAGGACATGCTGACGTTCTTCGATGGGGAGGCTTCGAGCGCGCCCATGACGTACTACGTCAACGAAAAGAAGAACGGAATTAGCCCGAAGCTCGCAGGTCAGGGAGCCGAGTTCGTCAGTGCTCAGGTGAACCAGACCTTCGCACAGACTCTCGCCGAGGTTGCGCTGGATACGGCCTCGTCGATGGGGGACGCACTGTCCTCGACGACCGCGACGGGTGCCGTCACCATGCTCGACAACCGCGTGCAGTCAGTGGCCACGCGCCTGCGTACCGCCGCCGACAGCGCGGACGCGTACGCGGCGCTGGCCAGTTCTTCGCTCACACTCATCGATTCGACGACGACGCTCGTATCCGGTGTGGGGACCGCGAAGTCCTCCGCGCAGTCAGCCGTCGGCAGCGCCGACTCTGGAGCGACGGGGCTGACCGCCGCAGCCACCGGTGCGATTGCCTCCGTGTCCAGCGCCATCGACTCATCCAAGACGGAGCTGAACACGCTGTCCACCTCCGTGGAGAACGTGTATTCGACGGCGTCGACCAGCGCAACCGACGCCTCAGCGTCGCTGCGTTCGCAGGCCGACGTCCTGGATTCGCACGCGACCACCTACGAGAACATCAAGAAGACGCTCAAAAACTTGCCAGGCTCGCCCGTGTCCCAATCCTCCCTGGACACGCTGCAAAGCGCGGCCGACCGGCTGCGCACCCTGGCGACCAACCTGCGTGACGCTGCGACCGACCTCGATACGAAGACCACGGACGCGCAAACCAATCACGACAACATCACCGCCCTGATTGCCGACGCAAACCAGGCTGTCGACGACCTGTCAGCCGACTACGACAATGATCTAAAGCCGAAGCTCGACTCCCTGGCCTCGACCCTGTCGTCAGCGCAAACCTCCCTGTCCTCCGCGCGTTCTAGCTTGTCCTCCTCGGTCTCCACGGCCTCGGATGGCGGCGACAGTGTGCGTGAAAAGCTCACAAGCTTGCATGACAATCTGACGTCGGCGGCTTCGGATATGCGCGATTCCGCCGGGAAAATGGATTCGCTGCACACCTCCATCAAGGAGGCCCAGGATAGCGGCGATCTGACGACCCTGAAGGACATCATCGGGAACAATCCTGAGGCGTTGGCCGCTGCCATCGCCGCCCCCGTCGGCGTTGAAACGATCCGTGTCTATCCGGTGGCGAACTTCGGTTCCCAGATGGCACCAATGTATACGATTTTAGCCCTGTGGGTGGGGTCCGTTCTCATGGCTGTGTCCATCCGCTCCGACGTGTCCGACGACAATGTTGCTGATGGCTTGGCCGAGGACGATCCACTGCGCGCGACGTTGACCGCTTCACCGATCCGCCTGCCTGCCGGGTACCTGGGACGCTACCTGATTTTCGGGACGATTGCGCTCGCTCAGGCGACTCTGCTGGGGCTGGGTGACCTGTATTTCCTGAAAGTTCAGCACAACCACCCCCTGGAGTTCATGGGCACCCTGTGGCTGACGGCGGTGGTGTTCTCGTTCTTGCTCTACACGCTGATCGCGACGTTCGGGAATGCGGGCAAGGCCCTGGGGGTGCTCCTGCTCGTCCTACAGATCTCGGGAGCCGGGGGAGCGTTCCCGCTGGCGATTTTGCCGCCCTTCTTCTCGTCTGTGTCCCCGTTCCTGCCGGCCACCCACGCGATCACGGCGCTGCGTGCGTCGATCGCCGGATACTCGGGCCACGAGTATGGGGATGCTATGCGGTTCCTGGCCTCCTTCATTCTGTTCGCGGCGTTCCTTGGGCTGGCTTTGCGCCCACTACTGGTGCGCGGCAATCGGCGGATGGTGGCCAAGCTGGAGTCCACGAAGCTCCTGTAGGACAGCGGTGCTCGTAGGGACGAGGCTTGCGCGTGTTCGCGGGGGCCTCTTTCCTCATGCGATGTGTTTCTGTCTTGACGGCGCACGAGGGTCGGTTGTATACTGACGTGTTCGACGGTCTGCGGCTTCGCGGGGCGTCGGGGAGTTGAAAACTCAAAAGGGGATGATCGGTTTCGACAGTGGTCGTCGATCGAAGTGAAGCGAGCCGAGAATGTACGCTCAACTCGTAAACGATGCGTGCAAACCAATAGGTGCCGAACAGAATCGCACCGACTACGTTCTCGCTGCCTGATATCGCAGCCTGAACCTTTAGTCCGTCAGCCCGGGAGTTGCTTCCGGCCCGGTGTCTGGCGTCGTCTAGGGAGCCACTGGGTGCCGCCCATGTTGGTGGGGCGGCTCCGACACTCAATCAACTGAGCCCATCCGGCGGTGAGTCTACGCAATGCCGGGGGCCGAGAAATAAAACCGTAGACTGCGCTCGGAGAAGAATTCGGGGCCGGCTATTGGACGGGGGTTCGATTCCCCCCATCTCCAGTCGCCGATTACATTGAGGCGTCGACGTGTGAGGACTTCATCGAGGTGATTCGCATCGGCCGATGCTGCGGGAACGCCCCTCCTCGTCCTTGGCGGCGCGGTCGAGGGCTGGCTCGTCTCGGGAAGTGTGCCCGAGACGAGCCTCGCCTGCGGGAAGTGAAGGTGGGGTCGGGTGGGCGTTCTTCGGAGCGAGGGTACTCTTGGGCAGAGGACGCTCTCGGACCGGGAGGCTGTCCGTGAGCCGAGTTTACCTCCGATGGAATCGGCTCTTGCCAACCGGGTATGGCCGACTGCTCGGTGCGTGTGAAGGGGCGGACTTTCTGGAGTGGCCAGGGTGCTTCGGGGGTGAGGTTTTCCATGACAGGGCGCGTTCTTACCAGTTTGCCCCGGATCGTTGAGGCCATTCGACTCGCGCCGTTGTCTGAACACCCCTCGCGGGGAACGGTGGGCGCGCCGCCTTAGCTCAGTCGGCAGAGCGATTCACTCGTAATGAATAGGTCGTGGGTTCGATTCCCACAGGTGGATCCACTTGAACGCTCAGTTTGATGCAAAATTTTAACGTATCTGGCGGTTGCGAAGGGTATTCAGCTACGCAGGTGCAGGCAGAAAAGCTAGCCTATAAAGTGTTCAAAGTAATGTATATTAATGCTACTGTGCGTACAGAGTAATATTCACTGCGCTTTTCGAGGTGATTGAGATGGCTAATGTTTCTTTTCGGACAGATGATGAGACGAAAGCTCAGGCCGCGGAGTTGTTCTGTGACCTCGGGTTAGATATGAGCACTGCGATCAATATGTTTTTGAGGCAGTCGATTGTCAGTAACGGTATCCCGTTCACGCCACGCCGCGAGAGTCCAACTAATGCCTTGTCGAGAGCTGAAGTTGAGTCTCGCTCTGGTGCTTCGTTTCGAAATGTCGCTGAGCTGATGGAAGACCTCAATGAAGCTGACTAGCGTCTTTCGCACAAATCAGTTCAAGCGTGATGCCAAGGCTCTTTTCAAAAAGCATTACGACGCTGCAAAGCTGGCGGATGCTATCGAAGCTCTTATGCGGCAAAACCGTGAAGAGCTACGCACCTGCTATCGCGGCCATGCATTGCAGGGAAACTGGAAAGGATACCGAGAAATTCACCTTGAAGGTGACTGTCTACTGATCTACCGCGTGAAACATAGCGAGTTGCTTCTTGTGCTCACTCGAACTGGCTCTCACGATGATTTGTTCTAGGCGTTCCTGCAAGTGCAGATCGATTAACGAGAGAATCTTCCTGTCAAGAAACATTCTTCACCGCTTCTCTTGCTATGGATGCAGTTTCTGACATGCATAATGAACCTTATCCAGAGGTTAAAATGAGTGCGAACACAAGTATTCCTGACATGCAGTATTCACGTTTTTCTGTCTATTGATTAGCGTCAATCTCAACGCTAATTCCAGAACGGCGCCGCGGGATTTATGTTCTCGAATTTTCTAACGGCGAGTTTTACGTCGGAAAGGCGCAAAATGTGGTGAGGCGATTTGCGCAACACAAGCATGGTCGCACTAACCACGATGAAGCCTGGAAAGATATTGAGAAATTATGGTTTATGCCAGTGTCCAAGAACAAGGATTTTACTCAGATCGAAAGTGATGAGATTTGTAGATTTCGGGCATCCGGCAAACGTTTAAGAAATCGCGCTCTGAATCTTGGCCACAGTCAACCTTCTAGTCTCGACGCAGTAATACCAGTTGAAGATCAGCAGTCGTGGGTGCTTGGGAATGGACCATACAATTTGCATGGCGCCCGAGAGGGGCTTCTCGATTTTGATAAGAAGCCATCAAAATTCTTTAGACAGATTCCTCATGAATGCCGCGATTTAGTTCTTTCTGATTTGGCCTTTGCCTTAACAAAGCTACTCCCCGATGCTGTTGAACTTGAGGGGAGATATTGGACGATCTCAGATTGCCCGGGGACTGGAGGCGGACGTTGGGTGACCTTGAATACGGGATACCTTGAGTTCATGTATTTCCCGAAGACAATTCCGTGGCTGTACGGCGAGCCATTGTCGAGGCTTGCATACATCAATACGCCCGCCGGAACACTTTTAGATGTGAGGTTTTCCGAAGGAGCTTGGGCTGATTCTTCGGACATTTTTGATGTGCCTGAGGAGGTTGAACAATTCTCAGTGGTGCGAAGAACATCATACTCTTCAACAGATGCAGACGCGGTATTGTTCTGTGTCGGTAATCTTGAAAATTGTGCAGCTTATTTACGGACATCTTAAATGGTGCTAGGGAATTTGCGTTGTAAGCTATGCGCCAAAACGCTTCAGGAATGTTCGCGAAAAACCACTCTCCTCTAGTCAGAGAAATCTACCAATTCTCCCTTGCGATGGGCGTGGAATTGATGCTGATTGACTGCTCTAGCATCTCGCCTGCTTTAGATTAACTAGTCAATGGCTCAAGTGATGTAGATGTAACAACTAGTTTTAAAAATTGTTCCTTTTCCTAGCAAAGCTGGTTTTCGTAGTTTTGCGCTTACTTGCCTGAATTCATGTCCACCGGGAGTCAATTATCGAATTAAGGTTATCTGCAAATCGTGGAACGTATTGGTTAAGCAAGCCGTCGTAGGCGGCTGAAGGTTCCATCAGAATCAGCTTCAAAGATCAAGCCTGATCCAGAAAACGCACCTGTAGCTTGCACCCACGCCACCGGTTTGAACTGTCCTGGGTTTTGTTCCTAGGCGTTTACCTTGTTTTCTATTATTGCTTGTTGGAGGCAGTGTTCGTTCCACCATGGCGGGATCCGTCTTGGTATTTGGGGTTGTAGCCGATGACGCCCGCGCATGACCTTCTCGGACGGTTCGCCCGCAAGAACGCGTACAGTTCCTCGTAAGCCTCAGACTCATCAGGTCGATGAGCTGCCTGTTTTCCAAAGGGGCCTGCGGACGGAGCGCCGATGGAGCCGAGACAGTGTGCGCATTTGCGGGTTCGGGAGGAGGCACCGGGCTGTGGTGCTCGCTGGCGCCTCTCGCGACTCCTGAGCGGCTCGGTTGGCACCTCATTCGCTATGACGGCACATGCTTTTTCTTTGGGGTGCCGATGGAGCGGTTGCGATGTTGGAGGACGTTGCCCACGGCCACTACGGGACGGGCTTAATTTCACGCGCGACGGCTGAAATGCTTCGGGAGAAGCACGTCCGAAGGAGAGCCGGTGTTGCTTGGGGAACACGGAGGCTGGTGGAGGCTTTGCCAGTGCCAAAGTCAGAGTCAGCGCCAAAGTCAGACTCAAAGTCAAACTCGGCGCCAGCGTCAAGTTCGCCAGCGGCTCGTTCGGATGAAGAAGTAGACAGAGGCGCAAACGAAGAAGTAGACGACGAAGCGACGGCTCGAACCGGGAAGGTCCGGGCCGCCGCTCGGCGCTCACATTTCACTCAGTCACGGGCTGGGTAGCTGATCCGGGAGACGTGTCAGCGAACTCTACTTGCGCAGCCGTTTACCGCCTGCGCAGGAGAAGCGCCCAGGCGCCCGCCCCGACGAGTCCGCTACCACCGATCCCTACGAGGATCCACTGCCACCAGTTCGAGCCGCTCCCGTACGAGGCGGAACCGCGCTCAGGATTGAGCAGGGCGCTCACGGGGGTAGCGGGCTTGGTGAGCGCCCGCGTCGTGGGCGCTCCTGACTGTGAGGAGTCCGCGAAGTCCAGACCCGCGACGCCGCTCGACTGGGAGTCGTCGGCGCTGGAAGCGCCCGATACGCCGGAGTCGGAGCTCGTTGACCCCGCGCCAGTCGCCGAGTTTGACGACACTAGCGAGCCGGATACGGTCGACCCACCGGTTACCGGGGTTCCGGTCTGCCCGGCACCCTCGGCGAGGCGCGCGGCGGCCGCGGTCGGGTTCCCGATCGGCGAGGCCGGGGCGCTCGCACTTGCTGAGGGGGAGCCCGTGGACGGTGATCCGGTTGACGGGGAGGTGCCCGGAGCGGGCGCGGGCTGGCCGGGCCGCTGCGCACCGTTGTTCGGGTTCGGCTCAGGCGAGGGGTTCGGCTCAGGCGAGGGGTTCGGCTCAGCGCCCCTCTTGATGGCGTCGTCGCCGACGAGGAAGATCACATGGAGGGTCTTCTCGATGGTGGAGCCGTCAGCGAGGTGCGCGGTGTAGACAAAGTCGGTCGAGTAGCGCCCGGGCTTCGTGAAGTAGAAGGCCTGGTGGTCGTGTGATCCAAAGAGGTAGCGGAGGACTATGTCGGGCTTCATCGAGTCGAGTCGGGGCGTGAATCCCTCGAAGAGGGAGGAGAAACCGGTGACGAGGCGACCGGGGCCGGTGAAGTTCCTCATCGCGACCTCGACGCCCTTGCTTGAGAGCTGCGAGTAGTCGACCCGCTGGGTTGAGAAGCCGACCCAGGGGATGCCCTCGAGCTGGGTCTCGGGCAGACTCCACACACCTTCGGGTGCCGCAGCGGCGAGTTCGCTGTAGCCCTTCGCGCCGGCGGGGATCTTCGCGTGCGTCGAGTCGGGGACGGCGTAGGCGAAGGTTCCGGAGGCGCGGTGGACGGGGTGGCGCGGGTCGGCGGTGTCGTCGACGAAGACCTCCGCCTTCCCGTCCTTCAGGGACATCGCCTGATCCATGTGACCTTCGGTGATGATGTGGATCGCCGAGTCGCCGGGACGGGAAGGGGCGGACGGGTTGGCAGGATCGGGTATCGAGGGATTGCCGGGCTGAACGCCACCGCTCGGTGGCGCATCGGCATCCGGATCCGCAGGGTTTGGAGAGGGTGAGGGTGCCTCGCCGTTGTTCTCCGCGGTGATCGCGCGCAGCGCCGAGATCGCGGCGTCGCCGACGACGAAGTGAGCGGAGCGGGACTTGTAGGAGAAGTTCCCGTCCTTGTCGCGCGTCTCGATGTTGAAACCGACGGCGTAGACGCCTGGCTTCGTGAAGACGTGGGCGAGGGGAACTGCGGCTGCATCGACGGTGAAGCCGCGGTTGGGGTCGCGCGTCGTATCGAGGGTGACGTTCATCGCCCCGTCGGTGACGGTCCCCGCGATGTAGCGGCTGCCCTTGGGGCCGTCGAAGGTGTCGATGGAGTAAACGGCTGGCCCGGAGCGCAGATCGGCGGGCATTTGGGTGAAGTCGAATCCGAGCGATCCGTGCTCACCGGAGGCAGGCAGGACCCAGCGGTCGCCGTCGGCGGTCGTCTGCTTGAGTGAGTCGGGGATTTCGAGGATCGGTTCCCCGGGGATCGACTTGCCGTTCGCGTTCACCTCGAGGGTCACCCGCTTGATCGGCACGCCAGCCCGCACATCGTCTTTGAAGGTCCCCTTGTAGACGTAGTGGGAGGGGGAGGAGGGTGAGGCTGGCGCCTTCGCAGTAGAGCCGAAGAGCGCTTCGATCTGCTTACGGGCCTCGGCCTGGGTGAAGGGGGGCTCGGGCTCGGCGGGCGTCTCCTCGGTGGAGAGTTCGCCGGAAGCGATCATCTTCTCCTTCATCTGCTCGGCAGTCGTTCCGATCGGAGTGAGGGAGGTTGTGGTGCCTTCGGGCAGACCGACCTCGTCATCGGAGCCGACGAGCCACGTGATGGTCGAGGGCAAGGAATTAACGGCTCTCTGGGACCAGGTGGACGTGTAGGAGGCAACCATGTCGAGCCGGTAGACGCCCGCTTTCGAGAAGGTCCAGTTCCAGTGGCCGTGGGAGCCAGCCTGGAGGGAGAGCGGCGCGAGCGAGGGGTCGGAAGAGAGCCCTCGACTCAGGGAGTTCGTGCCGATGGTGCGCCACACCTCGACGGCTCCGGGCCCGGAGGAATTTGCGATCGAGAGCTTCACCTCGTCAAGAAGGATCCCCTCGGGCTGGGCGACCTCGTGCGCCGTGTCGAAGGCACCGATGCCAGCCCAGACGGGACGCCAGTTGTCGATCTGCTCCTGGGGGGCACGCCAGACAATGTCGCCGGGCTTGCCAATGAAGTCGAAGAGGCCGCCCGAGGGGACGACCATGCGCGAGACCTCCTGGGAGTCGGAGACACGCGCGTCGGGGGCGAGTCGGACGCAGACGGAGTTTGGGTCCTTGACGACTTTGCGCCCGTCGACAACAGTAACGGTGAAGATCTCGTCGACACGGGTGACGTAGGCGGCGTCAACATGCGCGTGGTGGAGGAGCTTGCGGCCAGCGCACACGTGGGGAACGCGGCCGTCGGGCCCAGGGGTCGCCTCCGGGTCAGCGCCGGGCGAGCCCGCAGGAACCGTGAGGTCGGCGGGCACGAGGTCCCCGTAGCCAGCCTCTCCGGGCAGGTGCTCGGGATCGTCGGGCGCTCCGGGGGACGAGGGTGCGGCCTCAGCGTTGGTCGAGCCGGAGGCGTCGGAGGCGTACTCCGTGAGAGAGGTCGTTTCTAACGGGACTGCGTGCGCCAAGGGCGCGGCGATCGTTGGCGTAGCAAAGAGCGCGAGGGTGAGGAGCGCGGTGAACAGGGCGAGGAGGGGATGAATCCCGCGGTGGGTGGCGCGCATGATGAACCTTCTGGCGATAATGAGAATGAATTGCATTATCGTACAGGGCTGTCTGCGAACCGCGCAACCTCGAGTGTGAGGTCCGGATCACGCTCGCCGCGTGTAAGGATGCGAGAAGAGTAATTGATGCCGTCGAGGGGGATGCTGTGCTCTATATGTGGGATGCCCTCAAGGCGCGCGTACGGGCGCGGATGTCGAAGACTCTGCTCGTCTACTTCGCGGTGTTCGCGGTCTTCCGTTGTGGACGCGCAACTCGGTCTGCATCGCGTAGCCACTCCTTCTCGGCCTCTACTGAGAGGTTGTCGACACCGTCCTCAACGCGGATCCGTACCGACGCGAGCGCCCTGGAACGAGAGCGCGACATCTAGACGCTCCTATTCGCCTCCTCCAGACCGAGGGGCGGGCCTACACCCACCGCTACATCTGTGAACGGCGGTTTCAAGTGGTGAGTGCAACGGCGTCGTTGTGGGGTAATTGTTCTATGGGTTTGGCGGGGGTTTTCAGTTGAATCGTTGGTGGGGTCGGGTGTTGAGTTGGCGTTGGGCTTCTTCGAAGGTCTTCGGGCGGGTAGGTGCCCAGGTCGGTGCTTTTGGGGAAGTAGTCGCGCAAAAGGCCGTTTATGTTCTTGTTGGAGCCGCGCTGCCAGGGAGAGTGCGGGTCGGCGAAGTAGACATTGATCGTTGTCTTCTTCGTCAACTCTTTGGTTTTGGCTATCTCGGCTCCCTGATCCCAGGTCAGCGTGCGCCGCAGATCCTGGGGTAGGCCGGCGATCATGTCGGTCAGAGTCTCGACGACGGTATCGGCGTCGTGCGAGAGGGGCAAAGGCCGCAACAGCAAGTACTCGGTGGTGCGTTCGACAAGAGTGATGGTCGCGCTCTTGGAGTTCTTCCTGATGATCAGATCACCATTCCTAATGGCCTGGGACGAGGTGCCCTTCGGCCTCCTCGGGCCGATCGGTGATCCTGGCGCCCTCGACCCACGACTTGCCTGACGAACGGGCAACAGTGAGCTTGGAGCGTGGTTTGCGGCTCGTGTGTCCCGAGCGCAAGGTTTTCTCTACTTTGAGTTCGTGACGCAGGCTTGCATGCCCGTGTACGTAGAGGGCCTGGTAGATGGTTTCGGCGCTGATCGTCATGCCCCCATTGTCGGGCTCGTGCATCCAGGCGGCCGCGATCTGGCAGGGGGGCCAGTGTTCGTTGAGCTTGGCAACCACGAAAGACCGGAGCTGTGGATCCTCGATCTTCAACCCTTTGGGGCGCGCCGCAAGGTGCTTGGCCTGTTCGTGGGCTCGCGCCGCCTGATACGCGCCCGGCATCCGATCCACCTCGCGTTTAACCGTCGAGGCCGACGCTCCCACCTGAGCGGCGATGGTCCGTAGTGACAGTCCTTGGGGTTGTAAGAACTCGATGAGCTGACGGGCCCCATCGTCAAGCGGGCCCCGTGCCCCTCGCCTCGGGTCAACCCCGCGACGATTCTCGGATCAGGACACCCATTCCACCCACCAACAGGGCCTGTACGAAACGTCATCCCCCAATCCTTGGCTCAGCCGCGAATCGTGCAGACCGCCACGCCCGCACGCCTGTGCACTTGACGGACCGCCACCCCCTGGACCAACAGACCGAAAACGAGATCCCGCACCTCACCAGAACGGCGAAACACCACAGCAACCACCCCACACACTCAAGGCGCTGCACCCACCACCTGAAGCCACCCAACTCAGATGACGACCCTGCTGGGACAGCTTTCGGCGCTGACCGCTTCAAGTCGCTCGCTCGATACGAACCACGTCGCGCTTGCCTACCTGATTCACGGCGCGCAAACGGCAACAGATCGGGGTGAAACCGCTGGTCAGACCCTGTCGATCGCGCAATTGGTGGACACGCTGAATACGCAGATTTTGGATGATGCGCGCTTTTCTTCGTTCATCGACGACAAGACGCGCACGGCAATCACCGGCGTTGTTCTGGATGTTTCAAGCAGTATCTCTGCCGGCAACTACGTGGACGTGAACCACGGAATGCTCGGCGGTAACTCCGTGATCACCGAATACCTGCACATGCAACGCATCTATGTTTCGCCCGGACAGTCGGTTAGTGCCGGAACAGTGCTTGGCGAGGTCGGCATGACCGGCTATGTCACCGGTTGCCACCTGCACTTCGGTGTTCTGCAGAACGGCGTGAACGTTGACCCGATGGGGTACTTGTAAGCCAATGTGGCTCGCTGATCTGATGATTGGCTGAGTCGGAAGGCGGGGACAAGCTCAGCTTGTCCCCGCCTTCCATTGATACTGGCATTTTACGGGCTCTTCGCATTTTGGGGTGTGGGGGGTGGTGTTGGCATGGGGTCGGGGCCTGCCCGATGATTGAGGTTGCGACACTTCAAACGCTGGGAGGCCCCGACATGGGTAATGGTACCTTTTCTGCTCTG
>NZ_CAJPJE010000045.1:0-18571 GCF_905369875.1 Actinomyces sp. ICM47 | reverse complement strand
GGATGGGCCAGGGTGAGGATCCCGCCCGGCGGATGCCGTAACCGGGTGCCATCAGCACACCTCCCTCATGAGGACGAAGAATGATGATCAGTCAGTGAACGAGCCTCGACCTTCGGCGGGCCGTGACACGAAGGTTACCGACCTTACCTGAAGGAGCGTCCGAGACCTGACGCGAGGGTCAGGCGTCAATGCGCTCACGATCAACATCACGGGCGCCTTCGACGATGAAGTCGCGGCGGGGCTCGACCGATGAGCCCATGAGGAGCTCGAAGACGGACTCGGCCTCCATGATCTGGGCCTCGTCCCCCAGGGTGATGCGCCGCAGGGTGCGGTGCTGGGGCTCCATGGTGGTCTCAGCGAGCTGGTGGGCGTCCATCTCACCCAGGCCCTTGTAGCGCTGGGGCTCCTTGAAGCTGCGGCCCGCGCGCTCCAGGCGGCGCAGGGTGGTGACGAGCTCCTCATCGGAGTAGGTGTAGATGATCTCCTTCTTGCGCCGCCCTGAACCGGAGACCTCGATGCGGTGCAGGGGCGGGACGGCGGCGAAGACCCGGCCCGCTTCGATCATGGGGCGCATGTAGCGGAAGAACAGGGTCAGCAGCAGGGTGCGGATGTGCGCGCCGTCGACGTCGGCATCGGTCATGAGGATGACTTTGCCGTATCTTGCCTGCGGCAGGTCGAAGGTACGCCCCGAACCCGCACCGATCACCTGGATGATGTTCGCGCACTCAGCGTTAGCCAGCATGTCCGCGGTCGAGGCCTTCTGCACGTTGAGGATCTTGCCTCGAATCGGGAAGAGGGCCTGGTACTGGGAGTTGCGCGCGGCCTTGGCCGTGCCCAGGGCGGAGTCACCCTCGACGATGAACAGCTCTGTCTCGGCCACATCCTCGAGGCGACAGTCCGCGAGCTTGGCGGGCAGCGAGGAGGTTTCCAGCGCGTTCTTCTTGCGCGAGATCTCCTTGTGGATGCGCGCGGACACGCGGGCCTTCATCTCGCCGACGACCTTCTCCATGAGGAGGGACGTCTGCTGCTTGTCGTCGCGCTTAGAAGAGGCGAACTTGTCCTTCAGCCAGTCGGTGACGACGCGGTTGACGACGGCTCGGATCTGCGGGGTGCCCAGCGTTTCCTTCGTCTGGCCCTCGAATTGAGGCTCAGGGAAGCGCACGGTGATGACAGCGGTCATACCGGCCTGCACGTCGTCCTTTTCGGGGCGCCCGTCCTTTGCGCTGACCTTGAGCTTGCGCGCGTTCTTGTCGATGGCGGCGCGCAGAGTTTTCAGGACCGCCTGCTCGAAGCCGGCCACGTGGGTGCCGCCCTTGGGGGTGGCGATGATGTTGACGAAGGACCGGACAGTCGTGTCGTATCCGATGCCCCAGCGCAGCGCGATGTCGACCTCGCAGGTGCGTTCAACCTCGGTGGCGCGCAGGTGGCCGGTCTTAGAGTCGAGGGCCTGCACGATCTCGTTGTAGGTGCCCTGACCCGTGATGTGCCACGTGTCGGTAACGGGGCCGTCGGAGGCCAGCCAGTTCGCGAAGTCGACGACGCCGCCATCGAAGCGGAAGCTCTCACACACTTCCTCGTCGCCGCGCTCGTCGTAGCAGTTGATGGTCAGGCCGGGCACGAGGAACGCGGTCTGGCGGGCGCGCGCCAGCAGGTCCTCCCAGGAGAAGGCTGCCGTGGCCGGGAAAATCTGGAAGTCTGCCCAGAAGCGCACGCGCGTACCGGTCTGCGCCTTCTTGACCTTGCCGACGGTTTTGAGGATCGAGCCGTCCGTGAAGGGCGCGAAGGGCGAGTTTGGGGTGCGCTGCTTCGAGTCGTCGAATTCGCCGGGTTCGCCGCGGCGGAAGCACATCTCGTGGGTCTTGCCGCCGCGGTCGACCTGCACGTCGAGGCGGGCGGACAGGGCGTTGACGACGGAGGCACCGACGCCGTGGAGGCCGCCGGAGGCCGCGTAGGAACCGCCGCCGAACTTACCGCCGGCGTGGAGCTTGGTGTAGACGACCTCGACGCCGGTCAGGCCTTGGCCGGGCACGATGTCGACGGGGATGCCTCGACCGTTGTCGGCGACGGAGGCGGAGTGGTCGGGGTGGAGGCGCACATCGATGGTGTCGCAGTATCCTTCCAGAGCCTCATCGACGGCGTTGTCGATGATCTCCCAGAGGCAGTGCATGAGGCCTCGGTGGTCGGTGGAGCCGATGTACATGCCGGGGCGCTTGCGCACCGCCTCAAGGCCTTCGAGGACAGAGAGGTGCCGTGCGTTGTAGTCGGATGAGTCGGTAGGAGTCACGAGGTGAATCATAGGTGGCTACGTGCTCATTTGCGGTCCTCTGGGCGTGTGGCGTGGGTTCTGGGAGGCTTTCCACGCTTGACGAGGCCTGGGCTATTTTGCGCTGATCGGCGCGGTTTGGCGGCTCGTCGTACGCGACATTCTCGTGGGCATTTTTCTGCGTTGTCGTGGCCTGCGAGGCGTTGTGTCATGGTGTCGACGGTGGTCAGAGATTGCGCCCCCGGTGAACAGGGGTGCGCGGGGGTGGCTCAATGGTGTGTGATGGACGCATGAAGGCACAGATTCTTGAACGCCCCGTACTGGACGAGCCGCAGCTGAGCGCGGCGAATCGTTGCGACGCCTGCGGCGCTCGCGCCTGGGTTCGTGCGACCATGCCGTCAGGCGGCCAGCTCTACTTCTGCGGCCACCACGCGAACGAGCACCTGCCCTCCCTGGTGGGCGCTGGCGCACAGATCCTAGACGAACGCCATTTCATGAACGACTGATATTACTGCTCCCGCCGCAGCGGGATGCACGGCTTCGAGGCGCGGGCAGGGACAGAGGGTCCCTGCCCGCGTACTCGTATCCACGCAACGAGGCGTGCAGGGCTGCACTAGTTAGAAGGGCGTCGAACTGGTTAGCGAGGTATTGTCGTGCAATGCTGGGCTATCCAGTGTATTGCCTCTCTGCAACAAGCCGACCAGCCCCTGCCACGTCGCTGTCGATGCGGTCGACACAGCGGATCCTAGACCTGGGCGCGCCACCTGGAGCTTGGGACCGCTCTTCCGCACGTAAACCCGCTCATCTGAGCGTCGGCGAGGCTGCCCACGTGCAGGACAGAGGGTTAGCGTGCGGAACAGCGGGTTCCCGTGCGGGAGCGACAAGGCTAATGCGCCGCGTAGCCCAGGAGGATCGCCGATGAAGATATTGACCATCACCGCCCGACGCTGGGAAGGCGCATACGAGGGAGGGTGGGAACTCTACGACGGGGACCACATACTGACGCAGGTCGCTCGCCTGGAGGACGCACGCCAGCAGGTCATCGACTATTTAGATACGGTCGATCCAAAGATGTCCCACGATGGCTGGGACATCAGAATTGCGTCAACACTGTAGTCGGCGCAGTTCAGGAGACCACAACACATCTCACCAGACCAGGTCGCTATATTCTCTACTTTCGACATCTAGCGGGTGTTTCTCCTCCGTCTCTTGTCGAACCCCTACAAAGACGGACGTTCCCGTAGGACTGCCCACTCACCAGCGCTCTCCCCATCCTCAAAGCGCGCCGCGTCTGCTTCCAGGTCGGCGTCGGTAACGACGAAGCCACCCGCAAGAAGATAGACCCCCGCCTGACGGGCTTCGTTGGCAGTCACGCTTCGTTCGTCAGACACAGCCACAGCACCGTCCTCGTCGTAGATATCAGCATGTGTGAGCCACGGTTCGCTGACATAATCGCATCGATCCATTAGCTCACCGAAAGCCGCCCGGTCAATGCCGTTGTCGCAGCTCTCGTCTTGGTCCTGCCCACTTGCGTTGCATCGTGCCGCCATGTGTTAAGGCTATCAGCGACGCTTGACAGTACACGCCCCTAGTCCGCCAGGCGTTGGGAGACCACCGTCATGTATCGTCATCCAGCGGAAGAATGCTCTATGAGGGGCACTACGTTTCCGGATAGCTTTTCCTGTCCACCGATGTCCTGCTGCTCTCGGCCTACGAGGGGCGCATCTCCATCGCCGACCCGGACCTGACCCAGGTGAGCCAGAAGCAGTGGACGCGCAAGCGCCTGGAGCTGCTGGGCTTTATCTTCCAGGACCACCAGCTCCTGCCCTACATGCGTATCGGCGATCAGCTCGAGCTGTTCGCCAAGCTCAAGGGTCAGAAGGACAAGGCCACGCGTCAGGCCGAGGTCCGCTCCCTCATGGAGGACCTTGGGATCGAGGCCTCCTACGCGAAGTATCCTCGCCAGATGTCGGGTGGCCAGAAGCAGCGGGCGGCGATCGTTCGCGCTTTCATCGGCAACCCGCAGCTGATCCTGGCAGACGAGCCGACCGCAAGCCTGGACCCGGACCGCGGCCAGGAGATCGCCCAGCTGATCCGCAAGGAAGTGAAGTCCAAGAACAAGAGCGCCATCATGGTGACACATGATCGCTCGATCCTGCCCTACGTGGACACGATCTACGAGCTCACGCACGGCACGCTAAGGAAGGTCGAGTCCTGAGAGCGTCGGGCGCTCCGCGCTGAGAGCAGCGGCGGTATCGGTGAGAATCGGTACAACAGATACTCCTATCTGGTGAGCGACGAGTCACCCCCTCAAACGCCCCAAGAGCACAGGAACAGAACAATCAGATCGGACGCTCCAACGCTTCACAACCTCACCGCACAACCGTGCTGAATGGATGAAAGTCCACACGCACGCTTGTATTTGAACCAAACTTGCACGATGTTTGACAGTTACGGCGCATCCCTACATTAAAAGTGCTACGGTTCAAAAAAGTTCACCGACGAACGGAGCAACCATGAGGCTCAAAGCAGTGCAGATACAGGGATACAGGGCGCACGAAGACACGACAGTGACACTTGAAAACGGACTGACTGTCGTGGTCGGACGCAACAACACAGGCAAAACGTCATTTGTTGAAATCATTGACAAATTCATCGGGAACAATACAAACAACCGTTTACGCGCCGCAGACTTTTCAGCAAAACAAACGGAAACACTCGTCAACTCCCTTAGTGCAACAGAAGACGAATGTTTGACACCAGCCGCTCTACCAACGATCAAACTCAAGTTGAAAATAGAGTATAATCTAAAAGAAGATGAACCCGAAGCTCTTGCCGCGATCACACGCTACATCACAACACTCGACATACGGTGCAAAACTCTAATTATAGAATGCGCGTACAAGCCAACAGACCCAGAACAAGCATGTACTGCACTGAGCGAACTAAAAAATGACAACGGCCCAATTAACTTCGACACTGTTATAAAAACCATCGACAGGCACTGCAATTACAAAGCTACGTATTCTGCTTACTCAACACTCGAAAACGATCAAGAAGATTCAGAAGAACGAGAAACCCAACCTGCACTCGAGAAGACCGCTAACAACGCGTCACGCGACTTGACCATCGACCAGGTAAAACGGATAATCGCGACTGAATATATCTATGCACAGATTGATCTTGACGACACCTCTATCGATTCGCGGCACAATCTGTCAAACGCCTTCGAAAAATTCTACAAAGAGATATCGGAAGACGAAGATATTCGACAGAACCTCGACACGGCAGTAGAGAATATGCAAGCAGAGCTGACATCCGCCTATTCAAAATTTTTCAAAGACGCACTAAAAAACATCGAAGCTATTACGAGAAATACCCATGCGGGCGGACTAAATCTCACAGTAGGCTCAGAACTACAAACGGGAAGGATGATAAATTCAACAACACGAGTACGTTATCGCGATAACACCACCGAACAGGTATACCCTGAATCGCACAACGGATTGGGATATTCACGACTAACGTATACAATCCTTCAAATTCTCGCATTTAAAGAAAAACGAAGCCGTCGTAACTATGAGACACCAATAAACCTGTTGCTCATCGAAGAGCCCGAAGCTCACCTACACCCACAAATGCAAGAGGTCTTTATTCGTCTTGTTGACGGAATTCTCAACAGCGACTCACAGCTGATAATCACAACGCACTCTTCACACATTTTAAGTGAGCGAAAACTAGAAAGCCTTCGCTACTTTAAACGAGACGGATATAGAATTGAGTGCAAAGACATTTCATTCTGGGCAAAAAACGATCTCACACTGAAGGAAAAAGCATACCATACGATCAGCAATTATCTACAATTAAGAATTTCGGACCTATTTTTTGCCGACTGCGCGATCCTGATCGAAGGCGCAGCGGAACGTATCCTCCTACCAAAAGCCATTACAATGTGCGCCGAGGACCTTAACAGGAGCCACTACACCATTATTGAAGTGGGCGGAGCTTACGCTCAACATTTCATACCACTGCTTGATTTTATCGAAATCCCTTCTCTCATCATCACCGATATCGATTCGGTTAACCCCAAAAAGAGTAATTCTGCTGTACAAACACAACGGGGACAAAACCAAACGACAGCAAATTCAACACTGAAGAACATATTAGGGAGAGACAAAGTTGACGATCTCCTAGACTTGAATGATGACGAAAAGACCATCAACAAACACATTCGAATCTGCTTCCAATCTGAAAAAGACGCTTACCCCCTTTCGGATGGAACTCGACTTTATGCACGAACGCTTGAAGATGCAGTAATATATGCCAATACCTCAGTCTTCTCTGATCTGGGACCAAAAGATCACTTTGAAGAAAAGAGAATCAAATCACTTCTAAAAAAGTCAACAACTGAGGACGAAATTGCAGTAGCCGCGTACGAAGAAATACGGAAGAGCACTTTCGACAAAACTACGTTCGCTATCGACTGCACTCTGCTAGACACACTCACTATACCAGATTATATTTCTGCAGGCTTACGATGGCTCAGCTCTAAGACTCAGACTCCAGCGGTAACTGCGGCATCGGAAGAATAGGTTTTACAGCCCATGAATCAAAACGTTATCTCATGTCTCGAAGCACACCAGAATTTCATCTTTGAAGCGGGGCCCGGTTCTGGCAAGACAACAACACTTATAGACTCATTGGACCACATTCTAGCAGACTCAAAATCTTTCTTTAATCGTTCCACACAGCAGATTGCATGCATCACATACACAAACGTCGCAGCAAATGAGATTTCCGAACGCCTTGGAGAGGCTTCCGAATTCGTTACTGTATCCACAATTCATAGCTTCCTATGGTCTATCATTCGCGAATATCAGCTAGAACTACGCTCTTTACTTCACGAGATGAACCAAGAGCGCGCATTTGGAAAGAAGCTTTACGTCAACAAACTCGACTTAGACGGAATGGAGATTCAGTACGTCGATAAGTACGCCGATCTTTCAAAAGGCGAAATCACGCACGACGGCGTACTCGCGCTTGCCCACAGAGCATTTCAGACCTATCCCACTCTGCGCCATTTCTTAAAATCTCGCTTTCCCGTTTTATTTCTCGATGAATACCAGGACACACACAAGACAGTCATCGAAATCATCAAGTCTTTGGCTGTAGATTCCACGACTTCATCAATCAGACCTACCCAGATACTGGTCGGCCTGTTTGGTGACTCTATGCAGAGTATTTACAATAGTGGTGTCGGCTCCGTGGATCCAACACAATTCAATGCAGTGTCGATCACTGAAGCTTCAAACTTTCGCTCGTCTGCACCAATTGTCGATTTGATTAATAAAGTTCGACTTTGCGGGACATCAGAATTCGACGCTCCTGAAGTCTACCAAACTCCAAAGGGAACCAATCTACCCGCCAATAGCCACTGTTTATTATTCTATACTGATAATGAAGATCAGCTTTCAGAGCAGACCATCATTACAATAAGAGATAGGTTAGGTTGGCGGGATACTGAAACAAAGATCCTTGAGTTGACACACTCCGCAATTGCAAGAACTAGCGGATGGGAGAATCTCCAAAAGACATACCAAAAGAACAGAGGATCAACCGCCTCTGAGAATTTACGAGCTAGTGACGACATCTACTCGTCGACATTTTCGTTTCTAACCCGTCTTTACAAGTCTCACTCATTACGCAACGGTTTTGAGAGCCTTCAAATTCTTCGATTCGACTCTCCAGGCTATTCCCAAGAGCGGACAATTGTGCGCAATAGTGAGGACCTTCCAAGACTATCAAGACTTCTTGACAACTTCGTTAAATTGTGCGAATCCACTACTGCTAGCAGATGTTCGATTCGTAACGTTCTCGAATTTGCATGGTCAAATGGACTATGCCGCAAGACACACCAGATCGAATTGTTTGAGGACATCGACATGATAGACGACGCAGAACTCAAGGATAAGCGTGTAGCCTTTCTTCAATCGCTGCATGAGATTCCATTTTTTGAGTTAGTTAGATTTTTCGATTATCTCGACACATACACGCCGTATTCGACACAACACGGCACGAAAGGCGCAGAATTCAGGAACGTCATTGTAATTTTAGACGATTCGGCATGGAATCAGTACAAATGGAGTTCAATTTTTGGAGTGCCTGACAATAATGACAAACGACGTCAACGCTCACTGAAACTATTTTACGTTGCAATCTCTCGCGCTCGCGACAACTTGATCGTAATTTACAAACAGCCTCCCTCTAGTTTCATTGCAGGTGCCCGAGAGCTGTTCGGCACAGACAATGTTCAACCACTGACTAAGTCGTTAGACAGCTTCGGCTAAACTATATGGCGACCGACTGGAGTCCAACACCTCAACATCTCTCGCTTCGTATTCCCACTGGGGTTGGAGATAGTTTCTTCGTGTCAGCGGCTGCTTGAATTTTTCTGACGATGTTTCATATTTGTTTTAATTTATGAGATGGCGTATAGTCTGACAGCTGCTTAGATCGGCACGGTCAGTGTGTGTGCGCGCTGTTCGTTGGGAGGTGAGGGCTTGTTCAAGCCTTTGGGGAGGGGTCTTTCCGGCCCTCTAGTAAGCGTTGAGTTTCCCAATCGGTGTTTCCTCAACGAAAGCGGTATACATCTTCATCTTCGCATAGGGACGGTTCCACACATGCTCCTAAGTACCAAAGGCCGACAGGTTCACATTACGTTTAACCGTTGATCCGATTACGCTCCCCGGCATTTATTCCTCGCCGACAAGCTGCGGACACCCCAGGAGAACCTTCCACGCTCCGTCGCATTCGCCCGCTTCGAAGCGCTGCGCATCTGCTTCAAGATCAGCGTCGGTAACGGTGATCCCTCCCGCAAGACGGTAGGTCCCCTCTTGTTTCTTGCTCATTGCCCTCTCCTCTCAGGTCCAAATATTTCTGTCATCATTTCCTTTGAAGGCAGTATCATCACAACCAGAAGCAACGGCCTCTCCGCGCGAGAACCCCTCCCCTAGTCCGCCAAGCGCTGGGACACCACCCTCGTGATTCCGTCACGCATCGTGACGCCGTACAGGGCGTCCGCTATCTCCATGGTTCGCTTCTGG
Source organism: Actinomyces sp. ICM47 (assembly GCF_905369875.1). Lineage (NCBI taxonomy): Bacteria > Bacillati > Actinomycetota > Actinomycetes > Actinomycetales > Actinomycetaceae > Actinomyces > Actinomyces sp. ICM47. The sequence continues at coordinate 9,205 of NZ_CAJPJE010000045.1, read as the reverse complement.
TGGGTGATAACAATGAGCTGCGACGTCTCCTGCAGCTCCTTGAAGATGGTGAGCATGCGCGTCAGGTTCATGTCGTCCAAGGCGGCCTCGACCTCGTCCATGACGTAGAACGGAGACGGGCGCGCCTTAAAGATCGCGACCAGGAACGCGATCGCGGCCAGGGAACGCTCGCCGCCCGACAGCAGCGACAGGCGCTTCACCTTCTTGCCGGCGGGCCGAGCCTCGATCTCGATGCCAGTCGAGAGCATGTCCTCCTGATCGGTGAGCACCAGGTCCCCCTGGCCGCCCGGGAACAGTACGCCGAACACATGCTCGAACTGTTTGCGCGTCTCCGCGAACGCGGCCGTGAAAGCCTCCTGAACCAGGCGGTCCACGTCTTGCACGATACGCAGCAGATCCGCCTTCGACGCCTTGAGGTCCTGCACCTGATCCACCAGGAACTTATGCCGCGCCGCCAGCGCCTCATGCTCCTCGAGCGCCAGCGGATTCACGCGCCCCAGCTTCTCCAGGTCCTTCTGCGCTGTGGCGAGCGCGCGCTCCTGCTCGGCGCGCATGTACGCGCGTGGCTCGGCGGCTTCGGCTTTCTCCACGTCGTCGGGGTCGAGGGGCAGCACCGGCACCATCACCTCCGGCCCGAACTCGGCGATCAGCTGCTCTGGCTCAAGCGAAAGTTCCTCAAGGGCGCGCCGCTGCAGGTCCTCGACGCGCACCCTCGTCTGTTCGACCGCGATCTTGCCCTGGTTTGCCGAGTTCATCGCATCCGCCAGCTCCGCGCTCATCCGGTCCAGGGCGCAGCGCGCATCCGAGACCTCTCGAGACACCTGGGAACGTCGAGCGCTCAACCGGTCGCGTTCAGTGGCGGCACGGGATAGGGCACGCTCGGCTGCCTCCAGCGCGATGCGCGCGGCCGCCTCCACGTCCGAGGCCGTGGCCAGTTCCGTCTGTCTCACCGCCTCGCGCCGGGCATAGCGGGCGCGCTCCTCGCGCTCGGCTGCGGCAGCCTGGCGCAGAGAGCGGGCGCGGGCGGCGGCGCGCCGCGATTGTTCTTCGAGGGTGCGTAAGCTCAGCCGAGCCTCGTTTTCTGTCTCGCGTGCCTGGCGCGCGGCGCGGGACGCAGCATCCGCACGAGCCTGGGCATCTTCGAGTGATTCGGGCGATCCCACCGAGTCGGCCCTCTCGAGGCGTGCGCGAGCTGCCACGTCCTGCTCGCGGGCCCACTCGACCTGTTCGTCGGCGCGTCGGGCTACGTCGCGGGCACGCTCGGCCTCGGCACGGGCTGCCTGCGCCGCCGACTGGGCACGGGCCAACTCCTGGGCCTCTTTCGCGCGCTGCGCGTCCTCCGCACGTAGAGCATTGAGCGCTTCGTTCGCCTCCTTGATGCACCGATCCAGCTGCACGTTCGCATGGGCGAGTTCCTCGGAGACTACGTCCATGCGGACACCCGCGTCCTTCGCTCGCACACTTGCCTGCTCGAAGTCGGCGCGCACGGACAGCACCGACGAGGCCTGCCGACCTCCCTCGACCGACCACGCGCGCAGCACGTCGCCGCCGGGCGTGACGACGGCCCGCACGCCCATCAGAGCGAGCACCGCAGGCGCACACTCAGCGGAGCACGCGACGACCCCATCCAGCAGTGCCGCTAGCGGCGCAGCACCGCCCTCGCAGGTGACGACCGAGCGTAGCCACGCGGCACCCTCGGGTAGCTCCGCAGCACCGAGAGCACCGGGGGAAGCAGCAACAGGCGACGAGGCCGTGGCCTCCCCCGTCCTCAGGGTCTCCTCCGCGCGCGCCTGGTCACCGGGCGCAACGACGAGGCGCAGCGAACGACCGGCGGCGCGTGCCGCGTCCAGCTCGCCCATGCCTCGGGCCAGGGAATCCACGACAACGGCATCCGCGAAAGGGGCGAGCGCGGCAGCGACGGCGTCCTCATACCCGGAGGTGATGCGCAGGAGGGGCGCGACCTGGCCGAGCACTCCGGGCTTCCCCAACAGCTCGGAGGTGCCATCCTCGGGGGCCAGCAGCTGCTCGAGCGCGTCGCGGCGAGCCTCCCAGCGGGCCCGCTCGGCTCGGGCCTCGCGCTCGACGCCGAGCAGCTCGTCCACGCGGGCGCGCGCAGCGTCACGGCGCGCGGACGCCTCCGCGTGTGCGCGCCCCGCTCCCCCGCTTGAATCGGTGGATAATCCATCCTTATCGAACGCACTGTCAGCCGCCGATCCCGCTGCCCCCGGCACGGCGGCCTCCGCCGCAGCGGCGCGCTCCTGAGCACCCTGGTACGCGCTCCACGCGCGCTCGGCCTCGGCGCGGGCGGCCTCCAGGCGTGACGCGGCGGTGGAGACGTCACCCGTCAGGCGTGCGACCTCCTCACGGTGGTCGGCGATGACGCGGTTGACGCGGGCCAGCTCGCGGGAGGCTGCCTCGTCGGTGTCCTCCGCTGCCTCGCGTGCGCGAGTCGCGGACGTCAATGCAGAGCGCGCGACGTCAACCTGCCCGGCCAAGGCGGCGTCTTCGGTGCCGGCGACGCGGGCGCGCTCGTCGAGCACATCGGGATCCTCACCTGCCGGAGGAGGCTCGGGGGTTGCGCGCAGGGCAACTTTCTGTGTGGCCGCCATGAGGGTTCCGCGCAGGCGCTCAGTGAGAGTGGTCAGCGACTGCCAGTCCGCCGACGCCTGCTCGAGCGCGGGCGAGGAGGAACGCTCAGCTTCCTCGAGGGACGACAGCGACACGCGCGACGCGGCGATCTGAGCCTCCAGCGTGGCGCGGCGCTGCGCGGCCGACTCATCCGAAGCTTCGAGAGCAGCCAAGCGCGAGAGGGCCGACGCCAGGTCGTCCGCGAGCAGACGGGCCTTCGCGTCGCGCACGCGCGCCTGGATGAGGGAGGCGCGCCGGGCAATGCGCGCCTGGCGGGCCAACGGCTTCAGCTGGCGGTGGATCTCAGCCGTCAGGTCGAGGACGCGCACAAGATTCGCATCCATGTCCGCGAGCTTCTTGAGCGCTCGCTCCTTGCGGCGACGATGTTTGAGGACGCCTGCAGCCTCTTCGATAAAGCCGCGCCGCTCCTCGGGCGTGGAAGACAGGATCGCATCCAACTGCCCCTGCCCCACAATGACGTGCATCTGGCGCCCCATGCCCGTATCGGAGAGCAGCTCCTGGACGTCCAAGAGCCGCACGGGCGAGCCGTTGATGGAATACTCCGAGCCGCCCCCGCGGAACAGGGTGCGGCTGATCGTCACCTCCGAGTACTCAATGTCGAGCAACCCGTCGGCATTGTCGATCGTCAGGTCCACCTGGGCGCGCCCCAACGCCGCGCGCCCAGATGTCCCCGCGAAAATAACGTCCGCCATATTCGAGCCGCGCAACGCGCGTGCTCCCTGCTCGCCCATGACCCAGGCGAGAGCATCAACGACGTTCGATTTACCTGACCCGTTGGGGCCGACGACACATGTAATGCCCGGCTGGAGGGCGAGCGTGGTCGTACTGGCGAAGGACTTAAATCCCCGCAGCGTCAGGGTTTTGAGATGCATCCTTGCAGGTTACAGGCCCCTCAGTTAATCTCGGGGAACCACAGGGCGATTTCGCGCATCGCGCTGTCCACGGAATCCGAGCCGTGGATCAGGTTCTCCATGTGGGGGCTGTTCCACGCGCGACCCAGGTCACCGCGAATCGTGCCGGCGGGGGCGGTCGTCGGGTCGGTCGAACCCATGAGGACGCGCATGCCCTCAACGACACGCTGGCCTTCGATGATCATGGCGACGACGGGGCCGGAACTCATGAACTCGAGGAGGCCTTCGAAGAAGGGCTTGCCATTGTGCTCGGCGTAGTGCTCGGCCAGCAGCTCACGGGTGGCGACCATGAGCTTGAGGCCCTTGATCGTGTAGCCCTTGGCCTCGATGCGACGCAGAATCTCGCCGGTCAGGCTGCGGGCGTAGCCGTCGGGCTTGACGACGATGAGGGTGTGCTCCAGGGTGGGGTCGAGAAGGTGCTGGGGTTCCAGCAGAACACTCTTAGCGCTCACGGTGTCTCCTGTGATAGTGAGGGTTACCTAATTGGTCCTTTCAAGCATATCCGTCAGCGCTGCGACCGCGGCTGTGGCGTCGGCCCCATTGGCTTCAATGTGGACGGTCGCGCCTTGCCCAACACCGAGCGTCATCAGGAGGAGCATAGACGTTGCGTCCACGCCGTTGACCGTGATCTCCGCGTCAAAGGTTGCCGCCAGGCGCGTGAAGGCGGCAGCGGGGCGCGCGTGCAGGCCGACGGGATCCGCAACGACGGCGTCTCCTTCGGCATGGGGAACGCATCGCTCCAACGAGGCCGGGGCTTCCCCCGCTCCCCCGCTGACAGGCGGGTTGGCCGGGCTGGGTGCCTCCTGGGCGGGCGCGTCGTTCAGGCGCGGGGCGAGGGCGGCTGCGGCCTCGGCGACCTGGTCGAGGTCGTCGCCGACCTGGGCGCGAACCGAAGAGGCGACGGCTCCTTCGACGAGGGCAGTATCGACGAAGCGCACGCGCTCGGGGTCCTCACTCATCTCAATGACCGATTCGACGGTCATCGTGGCCGAGCCGAGGTCGGTGAGGACGATGACGCCGCTGCCCTCCCCGTCCACTGCTGCGAGGGCGGCCTCGAGGGCCGCCTCCACGCGGTCGTAGGAGGTGCCGATGCGGCCGTCGTCCGTGCCCCCGGCAGCCTCGAAGCGTACGTCGGGGGCCATCTGGGCGGCCAGCTCGCACACGCCGGCGGCGAGGGAGGCGGAATGGGAGACGATGACGAAGGAGACGCGCGCGCTCATGCGTCCTGGCTCTCGGTGGCTGCGCGCGCGGCGGCGCGCAGAATGAGGGAGGTGGAGACGGCACCCGGGTCGAGGTGCCCGATGGAGCGCTCGCCCAGATAGGAGGCGCGACCCTTCGTGGCGCGCAGGGGTTCGGTGGCGGCGGCCCCTGCCTCGGCGGCCGTGGCGGCTGCTTCCAGGACAACGCCCGCGTCTCCGCCCGCCTCAGCGACCGCGCGGGCGGCCTCGAGGGCCGGGGTCCACGCGTCCACCATGGTCTTTTCACCCGTGGTGGCCTTGCCGCGCGCCTGGATGCCACTCAGGGCACCCTCGATGACGGCCGCCACGCCACCGCCGTCCAGGTCGCCGCCAGCCGCGGCCTTCGATGCGCGCAGGAACGCGGTCCCGTACAGGGGTCCGGCGGCACCGCCGACCGTGGACATGAGGGTCTTGGCGACCGTCTTGAGAACCTCTGCAACGCTGCCCGGCTGGGCCTCGCTGAGTGCTTCAACCGCAGCGCGGAAGCCTCGATCCATGTTCTCGCCGTGATCGCCATCCCCGATCACTCGGTCCAGGTCCACCAGGTAGTCACGGTGCTCGGCAACCGCACTCGCCGACAGTTCGATCCACCGCTGTGCCCACTGCGCATCCAGGCTCATCGTTTCTCTCCTTCTTCCTTGCTACGGTTGATTACTTCCAGGCGACCGTGTTCACGGGCGCGTCGAAGAGTTCGAGCAGCTCGTCGTCGGCGCGCATGAGGGTCACGGAGACGCCGGGCATCTCCAGACTGGTGACGTAGTTGCCAACCATCTGGCGGGCGATCGCGATGCCGTCCTTCTTCAGCAGAGCGGCAAGCGCGCGGAAGCAGATGTAGAGCTCGGAGATGGGGGTGCCGCCCATGCCGTTAACGAGGGCGACGACGCGCTCGCCCTCGGTCAGGCCGAGGTCACCACGCACGCGCTCGTAGAGTTCGGCGATGAGGGCATCGGCACTCTCCATGGAGCCGCGGCGGTATCCGGGTTCGCCGTGAATACCGATGCCCAGCTCGATCTCATCCTCGCCCAGGTCGAAGGAGGGCTTGCCAGCGTGGGGCACAGTGCAGGGGCCCAGGGCCAGGCCCATCGAGCGAGTCTGGTCGTTGACCTTGGTGGCGATGCGGGCGACTTCCTCCAGGGCGTCGCCGCGCTCGGCAGCCGCGCCCGCAATCTTCTCCACGAAGATGGTACCGGCGACGCCGCGGCGCCCCGCCGTGTAGAGGGAGTCTTCAACGGCCACGTCATCGTTGACGATGACCGTGGAGACCTGAATGTCCTCCATATCGGCCAGCTCGGCCGCAGTCTCGAAGTTGAGGACATCGCCCGTGTAGTTCTTGACGATGTGCAGGACGCCTGCCCCGCGGTCGGCAGCCTTCGTGGCTTCCAGGATCGGGTCGGGGGTCGGCGAGGTGAACACCGCACCGGGCACGGCCGCGTCCAGCATGCCTTCTCCGACGAAGCCGGCGTGCAAGGGTTCGTGTCCGGATCCGCCGCCGGAGACGAGGCCAACCTTGCCCTCGGCCTTAGGAACGGCGCGGGTGACGAAATCGGGCGAGTAGTGAACATCGACGAGGTCGGGGTGGGCCAGGGCGAATCCCTCCAGGGTTTCGCGGACGACGGCGTGAACATCATTGACGAGCTTCTTCATGGTGCCTCCTTGCAAAATGCTCATCTTTTCTTGTAGTCGAGATAATCGTGCCACGTTCCATACAAAAACCCAACTGAGGCGGCCGCCACAGGGCGACCGCCTCAGGGGTGATTCAGTTCATCGCGGAGAGTGGCCCGCGAGCGCCAGCATTTCACCGGCCAGCATCACTGAGCCAAACACTAGGACTCCGCTGCGATCCGCGGGCTGCGCCCCGGCCTCGGCGATTTCGGCTGCACGATCGACCGCGTCGGCCAGTGATTCGCGCACATCTACCCGGTCGGGACCGAAGACCTCTTCCGCGATCTCTGCGAGCCGTGCGACGTCGGCTGCGCGTTCGCCCGGCATCTGCGTGACGACGAGGTGGTCGAGGAAGGGTTCGACCTCGGATAGGACGCCTTCGACGTCTTTGTCTCCCATCGCCGCGTAGACGCCGGCGATGCGCGCGAAGGCGAAGGAGGATTCGATGGCTTCGCGCAGGGTGGCCGCGCCCGCGGGGTTGTGTGCGGCGTCCACGATGATCGTGGGTGAGTGGCGCACGACTTGCATGCGTCCGGGGCTTGATGCGTTCATGAAGCCTTGCTCGACGATGCGTCCATCCAGGCCGCGGCCGCCCATGAAGGCCTCGACGGCGACGAGGGCCGCGGCCGCGTTGTGCGCTTGATACTGGCCGAACAGCGGGACGAAGACGTCTTCGTAGACCGCGGAGGGCGTACGGATGGTGATCATCTGGCCGCCGACGCCCATCTGGCGGTCCATGACCTCGAAGTCGCGGCCTTCGACGCGTGCGATGGCGTCGACGGTGCGGGCCTGCTCGAGGAGGATGTCGAGGACTGCTTCCTGCTGCTTCATGATGACGACAACCTGGCCGGGTTTGATGATGCCGGCTTTTTCGCGCGCGATTTCTTCGATCGTGGAGCCGAGCCATTTCGTGTGGTCCAGGGCGATCGGGGTGATGACGGAGACGCTGGCGTCGATGACGTTCGTGGCGTCCCAGCGTCCGCCCATGCCGACCTCGACGACGGCGGCGTCGACCGGGAAGTCGGCGAAGGCCGCGTACGCCATGATCGTGAAGACCTCGAAGAAGGACAGGCGTGGGCCGCCCTCTTCCTGGCTGCGCTCGTCCACCATGCCGACGTAGGGGGCGATGTCCTCCCAGGCGCGTACGAAGCCCTCGCGCGTGATTGGGTGGCCTTCCAGGGAGATGCGCTCGCGTACGTCGAGCAGGTGCGGGCTCGTGAAGCGGCCTGTCTTCATGCCGAACGCGGTCAGCAGCGAGTCGATCATACGAGATGTGGATGTCTTGCCGTTCGTGCCCGTGATGTGGATTGACGGGTAGGCGTTCTGCGGGTCGCCCAGGATGTCCAGGGCGAGCTTCACGCGGTCGAGGGTGGGGTCGATGTCGTGCTCGGGGGCGCGCGCGACGATGGACTGGTAGATCTCCTGCACGCGGGCGTCCAGGGCGATGTCGTCCTCGGCTTTGGCCAGCGCTGCCTCGTGGAAGGCGCGTTCCTCGCGTTCCTCGCGCTCCTCGTCGGCGAAGTCCTCGTCCACCTCACCCTCGATCTCGGCGAGGACGGAGGGGTCGGGTCCCAGCAGCAGCGAGTGCTCAACGAGGGCGCGTAGGGCGGCCTCGCGCTCGCTCTCCTCAGCCTGCGGGTCGGCAGCCGTGCCGCCGTCCTCGGGTTCGGGGGCCTCGTCGGCCGCTTCCAGATACGGGATCAGGTCGGCGGGGATGCCGCCTCGCTGGTCGTCGTAGGTGGGCTCTTGCCCGAAGAACGATTCGCCTGCCATGTTTCCTCCGCGGCTCGCAGTATCTCCGCTATTTTACCGGCCCGCGCGGCGCGAGCGGCTTGTTCCACCGGTCACGGCGCGTTTGCGCCCCGACGATCCTCTCATCGACGAGGCTGTGGCTCGAACGGCGGTCCACTGTCCTACGGGGCGAGTAAGATGGGAGGGAACAAGAAAGAATGAGATATGGAGGACCCCCATGGGCAAGTGGTTCGGCCAAGCAAGCGAGATTGAAGAGCTGCGCACCGAAAACCGCCGACTGAAGGAGCAAGTCGCAACCCTTGAGGCGCGCCTGCGCGCCGCCTACGCAGACGCCGGAATCACGGCTCTGGCCGATCCCTCCTCCCCCACTGCTTCCACCGATCCGCTCGCCCCCGCCACGGCCTCGTCCCTGGAAGTGAGCGACGCCGAAATGGAGTTGCTGGCTACGGGCCCGAAAATCGCGGCAGTCAAGGCATACAAGGACCGCACCGGCGTAAGCCTCAAGGCAGCCAAGGCCGCGATTGACGCCGTGCCCATGCCCACATCCGCGATCGTCTCCACCAGCCGCGAGCTGACGGATGCCGAACTCCAGATGGTGGCCGACGACCGCCTCATCAGCGCCATCAAGGCATACAAAGACCGCACCGGCGTCGACCTGAAAACCGCCAAAGCAGCTATTGATGCGGCTCGCTGAGCGCTCACTGATAGGATGCCCCTCACGCGCGCTCTCATGCGCGCGTGACACGATAAGGATGAGACATGCTGCTCGTTGAAGAACGTGAGGAAAACGGCTGGATCCGCTCCACGTTCAACCTAACGTACCGCGTCACATGGGACCAGCTGCTCCAGGCCGTGCACGGGGCGTACCCGTACTTCGCCAACCCACAGGTCTTGGTCGACGGCACCCAGATCTCCGTGGCCAAGCAGTCGGACATCCTCACAATCCCCGAAGACCGCGCGATCATACTGCGCGGCATCTCCACGGTCCTCAAC
>NZ_CAJPJE010000044.1:0-18744 GCF_905369875.1 Actinomyces sp. ICM47 | reverse complement strand
CAACTGCCCTTGGAGCTAGTATCCGACTCGCGTACAACTGGACCTTCCGACACTTCATTTCGCGTTCTTACCCGTAGCATGCACCCCACCTGGGCCTGGGGGCGATCTCCCTCGCAGGGCGCTGCGCTCTCACACGGGGACTCATGCGGGCCACCCTGGGCTACATGGACCCCCTGCGCCGACCGACCCGCACCGTCGGCGGTGTCGAGGTCCCGCTCATGCTGGGTCACCGTGAGCTGCCCTCGCGCCTCGGCCTGGCCGCCGGCATGGACAAGGACGCCGAGGCCGTCCTGGGTATGAGCGCCCTGGGCTACGCCTTCGTCGAGATCGGCACCGTGACGCCGCGCCCGCAGCCGGGCAACGAAGCGCCGCGCCTATGGCGCCTCATGGAGGACCGAGGCCTGCGCAACCGCATGGGATTCAACAACGCGGGCGCGGACGCGGCCGCCGAGAAGTTGCGCGAGCTGCGCTCCGCCCACGCGGGCCGCGCCGCCATCGTGGGCGCGAACATCGGCAAGAACAAGGTGACCCCCGAGGCCGACGCCCCCGCCGACTACGAGTACTGCGCAAAAACGCTCGCCCACTGGGTCGACTTCGTCGTCGTCAACGTCTCCTCACCTAACACTCCCGGCCTGCGTGACCTGCAGTCGGTCGACCACCTGCGCCCGATTCTCCAGGCCGCACGCCGCGGCTGCGAGGCCGGCGCACCCGACCGCGTCATGCCCCTCTTCGTCAAGATCGCACCCGACCTGGCCGACGAGGACATCGTCGCCGTCGTCGAGCTGACGAAGGAACTGGGCTTGGCGGGCGTTGTGGCCACGAACACGACGATCAACCACGACCTGGGTGAGGGCGGCGTCTCCGGCGCTCCCCTGCTGCCCCGCGCACTCGAGGTGGTGTCCCTGGTGGCGCGCCACCTCGACGAGGAACAGATTCTCATCGGTACGGGTGGCATCTCCTCCCCCGAGGACGCGCTGCGCATGATCGGCGCGGGTGCCGACCTAGTCGAGGCCTTCTCCGCCTTCATCTTCGAAGGTCCGTCCTGGCCGGGCGAGGTCTCGCGCGCCCTCCAGCGCGCCTGAGGACGCCATGATCATCGAGCTGACCGGCGCCGATCTGTCTGCGGATCCGCGCCTGGATGACTACACGCGCCTCAAAGACGTCAAACTACGGTCGAAGATCGAGCCAGAACGCGGCCTGTACATGGCCGAATCCGCCAACGTCATCGAACGGGCCATCCAGGCGGGGCACCGGCCCCGATCCTTCCTGATGTCGGCACGGTGGCTGGAATCCCTGATGCCGCTCATCGAGCGCGCCACGGGATCCGGCGACGGCGCTGACGTCCCGGTCTTTGTGGCCGAGGAAGACGTCCTGGAACACATGACGGGCTTCCATCTGCACCGCGGCGCTCTGGCCGCCATGCAACGCCCCCTCCTTCCCTCCCTTCAGGAGCTGCTGGCCACTGCCCGAGATGGCGCACCCGCACGACGCGTCGTCGTCCTGGAAAACCTGGTCGACCACACGAACGTGGGCGCGGCCTTCCGCAGCGCAGCAGCGCTCGGCGTGGACGCCGTCCTCGTGACCCCGCAGTGCGCGGACCCTCTCTACCGGCGATCCGTGCGCGTCTCGATGGGCACCGTTTTCCAGGTGCCGTGGACTCGCCTGGAATCCTGGCCCGGCGATATCAAGGCACTGCAAGAGGCTGGCTTCACCGTCGCGTCCCTCGCTCTGTCGGACGATTCCGTGTCCCTCGACGACTTCGCAGCGCTGCCCGCCCTCCAAAGGCCGGGCGCGCGCCTAGCGATGGTCATGGGAACCGAGGGCGACGGGCTGGGCAGGCGCACCATCGCCGCCTCCGACTACACCGTCAAGATCCCCATGGACCACGGGGTCGACTCACTCAACGTCGCGGCCGCCTCCGCCGTCGTCTTCTGGGCAACTCGCGGGATTGGGACCTAGGCAACCAACCGCACTCGCTGAGCGACGTACAACGAAACGAGGCCGGAGCTGGACACCCAGCCCCGGCCTCGTACCGTAGTCGTCTCTGCGTCAGCTCAGGGAGTCAACGAGTTCGCGGATAACCTCGACGCACTCTTCCCAACCCGACACGCCGCGCGTCGCGTAGCCGGCGACCTTGACGGGGTAGTCGTTGCCCTCGGGATCCAGGCGGTCGCCGATGAAGAGCATCTCGGAGGCCGGAATCCCCGTCTCCTCGACGAGCTTGCCCATGCCGTAGGCCTTGTCGATGCCACGCGTCGTAATGTCGACCGAAGTCGAGCCACCGCCGCGCACATCCAGCTCCGGCACATCGGGCTGCACCGCATCGCGCAGAGCAGCCTTCTTGGTCCCATCCGGGTCCCACGCGCGCTTCGCATCGAGGGGTGCCTCCTGCCCGAGCGCCGAGAAGGTGATCTGAGAGCCGCGGTCCTCGATGATGTTGCCCCATGGGTTCTCCTCCCACAGGCCAAGCTCGCGGGCATGGCGCTCCAGGGATTCGATGACGCGGGTGGCCACCTCAGGGTCCAGGTCGTGCGCGTAACGCTCGACCCACTGCCCACCCTCGAAGCGGTAGTAGCGAGTGCCGCAGGTCGGCATCAGATGCAGACGCGAGAGTTCCTCGTCAGAGGCATTCAGGTTGTCGAGCACCTGCGTACGGAACTGCCCCATCTGGCCACCGGAGATGATGCACACCTCCACGTGATCCAGCAGCGAGCGCAGCGCCACGTCCATCTGGGGTGGCAGCGGCGACTTCGAGGGGGCCAGCGTATCATCGAGATCAAAGGCAACGAGCTTCACGATTGACACCCTACCGGCTAGCGGCCTGGTCAGCATCGATAGCGCGCTGAGCAGCCTCAGTTTCCTCGTCCGTGGGGACGGGGAGGATCTGCAGCATGACGACAGAAGCGACGAGGCCACCCCACACGAGCAGGATCGTCAGAATCATCAGGGCGATAGCGGGAGCGGTCACTTGGCGCCTCCTTCGGTCGAAGCGGTTTCCTCGGCGTCATCCGCGAGGATCTTTGCAACCGTTGCGTGGGTATCCACCGGGCGGTGCTTCCACGGGATCAGGGTGAAAATCAGTGCGGCAATCACGGCAACCGCGACGGAACCCCAGCCGAAAATGAGTACGTAGCCGCTCGGATACTTCCCGTAACCGTGCATCAGCAAGTCGACGATGGACATCGCCATCATGATGAAGAGGACGAGTGGGATGACGATCCCGACGAGGGGCTCCCAGGGCTTGGGAACCTTCACGCTGGACACCGAGTTCAGGTGGGCGCGCAGCACTCCGAGGCGAGGGCCGGCGACAGCGCACAGGACGGCGAACATGATCGCCGAGGAGACCACACCAACCGAGTTGATGAAGTTGTCGACGATGTCGAGGTTGTTCAGACCCGAGCGGGTGCCGAAGAGCACCAGGGAGATAACGGTCGCGGGAACACCAAGAACCAGCGCCGAGCGGGCGGGCGACCAGCCGAACTTGTCCTGGAGGCCGCCGGAGACGACCTGGAGGAGGGAGAGCAGCGAAGTGACGCCCGCCAGGACCAGGGAAGAGAAGAAGAGGACGCCGAAGAGGGGGCCACCGGGCATCATCGAGATGATCTTCGGGAAGGTCACGAAGGACAGGATCGGACCGGTCAGGCCCTCGACCTCGGACACGCTCACGCCACCCTGGTGGGCCATGAACCCGACGGCGGAGAACACGCCGATGCCAGCGAGGATCTCGAAGGACGAGTTCGCAAAGCCGGCGACGAGCGCTGTACCGGTCAGGTTCGACTTGCGCTGGAGGTAGGAAGCGTAGGTCAGCATGATGCCAAAGCCCACGGACAGCGAGTAGAAGATCTGCGCGAAGGCGGCCAGCCACACCTTGGGATCGACGAGCGCGCCCCAGTTCGGGGTGAAGAAAGCGTTGAGGCCCTCGACCGCGCCGGGAAGGAAGAGGGCACGAACGACGAGCGCGAGGAACAAGATGACGAGGAGGGGCAGGAAGATCTTGTTCGCCGCTTCGACGCCCTTGGACAGGCCGCGTCCGATCACAAAGAGGACGAGAATCCACACGAGGGCGAGGGGGATCATGACCGACCAGGCGGGAGCCCAGGAGAACGTGTCGCCGGGGACAACCTGCAGGAAAGAGTCAGTGAAGAAGCTCGTCGGGTCATCGCCCCAAGCCGCGTTGACGGAGTAGATCGTGTACTGCACGCCCCAGGCGAGGACCGCGCCGTAGTAGACCATGATGACGAAGCAGACGAAGGTCTGGAACCAGCCGATGAATTCGCCGCCGCCCAGGATCTTGCGCAGTGCCCACGGCGGGGAGCCGCGGAACTTGTGTCCGACTGCGTAGTCGAGCCAGAGCATGGGGATACCGACGAAGATCAGTGCGACCAGGTACGGAACCAGGAAGGCGCCGCCGCCGTTGGAGTAGGAGACTCCGGGGAAACGCCAGATGTTGCCCAGGCCGATGGCCGAGCCGATGGCCGCCAGTAGGAAGCCAGTCTGGCCGCTCCACGAGTCGCGCGCACGGGGCGCGGGGCGGGATGCGGAGGATGACATGAATCGTGTTCCTTGGATTCGTTTGATTTTGGGATAATGCTCAGTCAGACTATGGCCGTTACACGAGGATGTCAGCTACAGTCCACGATATAGACCGTGCTTTTGACCTCTTTTTGACGAGGCCATGGCTGGTTTGTGGGTCAGTGCTGAATTGCGCCGGGCACCGTCGGGTGTGTTAAGCCACCAGTCCGAGGCCGTGGAAAAGCGCCGCAATGCCCACGACAACGGGCAGGGAGGCGAAGGTTGTCACGAGGACAGTTCCCTGCGCGATGCGCTCCCCTGCCTTCGCCCGAGTGGCCGCGATATAGGCGTTCTGCGCGGCTGGCAGGGCAGCCATGATGGTCACCGACATGAGGGCCGGACCCGCCAGCCCGAGCAGCACTCCGACGCCGCACGCGATTGCGGGCTGGAGGGCAAGTTTGCAGGCGATAGCGCAGACAGTCGCCGCAATACCGGAATCACCGGACGCCGAGCGACGATCAACGAGGGACGCACCGAAGGATAAGAGGATCATCGGGGGCGCGGCTGAACCCAGCATGGACGTCGACACATCGAGGAGCGTCGGCATCGGCCACCCCGCCGCGGAGAACAGGAAGCCACACGCCGCTGCGATGACCATGGGATTGCGCACCACGACCTTCGCAACACCAAGCACCGACGGGCGCTGCCCCGATCCAACCAGATCAGCCAGGACGAAAAACATCGGGGTGAAGAAACCCAGCTGGAACACCAGGATGGGAACAACAGCGGAGGCGTCGTTCAAGACGTAGACGGCGATCGGGATGCCAATGTAGGCCCCGTTGTTCAGGGACGAGGCTATGGCCCCCAGAGCGGTCTCCCCGCGCGACAGGCGCAGAAACAGGCGTGCGACAAGCACGAAGAGCAGTGCGGTGCCGACGCCCGACGCGGCGGCCACGGCGAGCGGAGCGCCAAAAACTCCGGACGTGCCGGTCGAGACAATCGCGTGGAACAGCATCGCTGGGCTGGCCACCCAATACGTTGCCGATGCGAGGGAACCAGCGGCATCAGGGCCGAGTGCACCCCCTCGGCGAGCAATCCAGCCGACGCCGATGATGAGAGCGATCGACAGGACTGACCAGACGATCGATACCATGCGAATAGGAAACCCGTCAGCGCCAGGCGGCCACGGCCTCGTCGACCTTCGTCAGGGCCGAGGCGATCGCCATGTGCATGTCCAGGTACTGGTAGGAGCCCAGGCGTCCGCCGAAGAGAACGTCCTTCTCCCCCGCGCTCATCTCCCGGTAAGCCGCGAGCGTCGAACGGTCCGACGGCGAGGCGATCGGGTAGTAGGGCTCGTCCCCGGGGCGCGCGAATCGCGAGTACTCGCGCTGAATGATCGTATTGGTCGCACCGCGTCGATCCCTCTCGGGGTGCAGATGCGCGAACTCGTGGATGCGCGTGAAGGGTACGTCGCGGTCCGAGTAGTTCATGACCGAGCAACCCTGGTAGTCGGGAACGTCCACGACCTCGGTCTCAAAATCGAGGGTGCGCCAGCCGAGCTCGCCGGCCTCGTAGTCGAAGTAGCGGTCGATCGCGCCCGTGTAGACGACAGGCACCTGGCCAACCGTCGCGGCCTTCGAGAAGGGCGAGGACTCGTCGAAGAAGTCCACGCCCGTGTGCACGCTGATGCGCGGGTGGTCAACCATGTTCGCGATCCACGCTCCGTAACCGTTCAGGGGCAGACCCTCGTAGCGGTCCTGGAAGTAGCGATTCTCGTAGGTGAAACGCACGGGCAGGCGCGTGATGATGGAGGCGGCCAGCTCGCGCGGGTCGGTCTGCCACTGCTTGGCCGTGTATCCGGCGATGAACGCGTCGTAGAGCGGGCGACCGATCAGGCTGATCGCTTTCTCCTCAAGGTTGCCCGGTTCGCCCGTGATTTCGGTGGCCTGCTGCTCGATGAGCGCGCGGGCCTCGGTCGGCGAGTAGGCGGCACCGAAGAACTGGTTGATCGTGCCCAGGTTGATAGGCAGCGGGTAGACGACACCCCGGTAGTTGGCATAGACACGGTGGCGGTAGTCGTTGAATATTGTGAAGCGGTTGACGTAGGACCACACGCGTTCGTTCGACGTGTGGAACAAGTGGGTGCCGTAGCGGTGCACCTCGACGCTCGTGGCCTCGTCGATGGACGAGTAGGCGTTGCCTCCGATGTGGTCGCGGCGCTCGATGACCGTCACGTTCATACCGAATCGCTCCGCGGCCTCGCGGGCGAACGTCAGGCCGAAAAAGCCCGATCCAACAACGAGCAGATCCACGCCGCTCCCCTTTCACTTGATTAACACCATCGTATCCGCCCAGGCCAGGGCGTGCTGGAACGGGCACGAGGCCGGGGCGCGGACACTCTCAAACAGAGAGGCGGCGCTCACCTATTCTTGTTCCGTCTGCTGACATGTCGGGTGGCTCCGCACGCTAACCCGCTGTCCAGGACGTGGGCGACCCCGCCTACGTTCCGGTGAGCGGGTTCAGGTCCGGGACAGAGAGGCATGTTAGCGTGTACGTTGAAGTCCTGGAGCGGCCGGATGTCGCCCACCACTGATTGGCTCCGACGATCCTGCTGTCGTCGCCTCCTACCAGCCGTCACTGTCAACGGGAAAGAACGACCAATGATCATTCACACGCAGCGCCTGTGCTTGCGCCCCTGGAGCGACGCGGACGCTCCTGCGCTCTTTGAGCTGGCCCGCGATCCACGCATCGGGATGCTGTGTGGATGGAAGCCCTTCGAGCTCATCGACGACGCCCGCGAGGCACTGTCCACTGTCCTGGTAGCGAACGACAGCTACGCGGTGACGCTGTCATCAACCGGTGAACTGGTCGGCTCAATCGCACTGCGCGTCGACGCAGATGAGACCGCGACATCAATCGGCAACATCGGCTACTGGATCGGTGTGCCCTACTGGGGCAACGGCTACGCGAGCGAGGCAGGGCGCGCTATCATCGAGCGCGCGAAGGAGCTGGGCGTCGAGACGATCATCTTGAAGTACTTCGATGGAAACGATGCGTCGCGACGCGTCTCAGAAAAGCTCGGCTTTACGTGGCGAAACCGCGAGGAGGGCGTGGAATACCCGCTCATCGGTAAGCGCCTCACCGTCCACTGCACCGAGCTGGCGCTCGCCGCGCACTGACGGCGTTCGTCAGTTGAAGCCGAGGACAGCAGCCGCGACCTTGTAGCCGCAACGCACGACCATCGGGGAAGCGTGGCGTACAAGGCCGGCGAGCAGATCCTTGCGCAGACGCTCCGTGGCTTCGGGGTTGATCTGGTCCATGGTTTCCCAGATCTGTTCTTTGAGGGCCAGGTGCTCGGGTGTGCCCGACAGCTGAGCCATGACGGAGCAGACCACGGCGTTGATGCGCAGGTAGTGGACCATGTAGCGCCACAGCTTCTCGTCGACGTCGGTACGAGCAGGCAAAGCACGGGTCATGGCCTCGTTGACGCGGGCCAGCTGATCCAGGCGCGTGATCATGACCTTCTCGTTGACGGACTGGTCGTCGCGCCCGATGAAGTAGTGGTAGAGGTCCACGTCCAGGTAGCGGATCGTGGACACGGAGGGCAGTGGAACGAACGAGTAGAGGTAGTCCACGTAGAACGTGTGTTCGGGCATGACCAGGCCGGAGGCTCGCACGACCTCGGTGCGCATGGTCAAGGCGTGCATCATCAGGTACTGGTCGTAGCGGCATCGCCGCAGGTCCGCCCAGCCGAAGGTGCGTCCGCGCGGCAGGACGTTGCGGTAACGGATGACGGCCTTGTGGGCCTTTCCCTGCTTGTCGTAGACGTAGTTGGTGACGAGCAAGTCGAGGTTACGCCCTGCTTCGCGTTCCTCGCGCAAAAGGTCGAGCACAGCGTTCGTGGCGCGACGGTCCAGCCAATCGTCGGAGTCGACAACGCGCACGTGCGTGCCGGTGGCTGCGGCGAGGCCAGCGTTAACGGCACCCCCGTGCCCCTTGTTTTCCTGATGAATGACCTTAACGGAGGGGTACCGAGCGGCCCACTCGTCGGCGATCTGCGCGGTACGGTCCTTCGAACCGTCGTTCACGATGATCGCCTCAAGTTCGTCACCGTATCCGACGAGCGTGGTTAACGCCCGGTCAAGGTAGTCCTCGGAGTTGTAGGCGGGCACGATCACGGTCAGAAGGGGCGTGCTCATGGGATCTCCTCTCGCAGGTCTGGCAGTAGTCTACTGTGCCTGATTCACCTGCGCGCTCTCCTTGAGATCTTCCTGTGCAAAAATCGCTGTGACGAGAAGGAAAATACCCCACAAGGACACGGCTACGGTAATGGGCATGGTGGACAGAACGCACGCACTTGCGTACCAGAATGCTATTTCCTGACCAAGGAGTTCGATGTGACGGTGACGTGATACTGGGTGATGAAGGTGATGGCCTGTGCGGTCGCTGTGTGCAGTCGTTACAGGTGCTCCGTCAGTACTTCACCACCTGGGTCAGTATTCTTGTACGGCGTTACCTGACAAGGACGAGGCCGAGGCCTCATCATCGGGTCTGGTCAAGTTCCCGCTGGGTCGCCTTGTTGGCACGCGCGTTGGCGCAATAGCGGATCGCTAGACGCGTGATACCGCGCCAGAAGTGGCCGTTAATGACCTCCACGGCCGCGTCGATCATGTCGGTGCTCACCGTACCGTTCGTAAACTTGGCGAGCGCCCTCAGCGGCATGTTGAACGCAAAGTGGACGTTAAGGTCCGGATCGCCCTTGGCGTCAGCCTTCGCTTTGTCAGCGTGTAGCTTACGGCCCGCCAATCGGGCAAGCCAGCTCTTGGCACGGATCAGCTCCGACATCAGGTTGGAGGCCGTGATGTCTTCCCTCGGGTGAGCAGTAGGAATGGTGCACCCCAGCAGGACCGCGAACTCTCCGTTGGTCACGTTCTCGACCTCGGCGCGCAGGTAGTGGCCGAGGGCCGGGTCGATCGGCGAGGGATTCGTCCCGTCAACCTCAAGGGTGGCGCTCAGCGGTGTGTCTTCAACGTTGCACCCCACGTGAATCGTCCAGGTGCCGCCCTCGGTTTCCCATGCTCCGCGTGATGTCTCCCAGTGGCGGAAGGTGTAGCGGTCAAAGGGGATAGTGACGCGCACAGATTCACCGGCTGGAACGGCAACCTTGGTGAACCCCTTAAGTTCGCGCGCAGGACCGAAGACGCCACCCGGGGCGCTCACGTAGAGCTGAACGACCTCGGTGCCGTCGCACATCGAGGTGTTGGCGACCGTCAGGGTCGCCCCATCCTGGTCCACAGCGAGATCGGAGTACTCGAAGCGTGAATAGGACAGGCCGTATCCGAAGGGGAAAGCGACGTCTACGCTAGCAGTTGTGAAGTATCGGTAGCCAATAAAGGGACCCTCACGGTAGTAGGACAGAGGACCGGTCGTTGGGTACCACGCAGCGGTCGGATGGTCCTCCAGGGAACGCGCGTAGGTCTCGGCCAGGCGTCCCGAGGGGTTGACGGCACCGGTCAGGACATCCAACATCGCGCCAGCCCCTCCCTGGCCCCCCAGGTAACCGTTGACAAGCGCGGACACGGAGAACGCCCACGGCATCTCCACACTGGCACCACCCGTCAGAACGACAACGGTACGCGGGTTGGCAGCCACGACTGCCTCAATGAGTCGATCCTGCCCCTCGGGTAGGCGCATGTGGGTCCGGTCCAGTCCCTCCGACTCGGCGAGTTCGTCGAGACCCACGTACACGAGCGCAACGTCGGCGCGCGCCGCGAGCGCCACGGCCTCGGCAATG
Organism: Actinomyces sp. ICM47; assembly: GCF_905369875.1. Taxonomy (NCBI): domain Bacteria; kingdom Bacillati; phylum Actinomycetota; class Actinomycetes; order Actinomycetales; family Actinomycetaceae; genus Actinomyces; species Actinomyces sp. ICM47. Next base: position 8,438 of record NZ_CAJPJE010000044.1, on the reverse strand, counting down.
AGCGCGTCACTCGTGCCACCGTGACGCTCATATCCGGGAGCGTATCCTGTCAGGACCAAGCCTCGGGCGGACTCTCCCCCCCCCCGCCTCGAGTAGCTCGCGCGGGGCCTCGAGGCGTGTGGGGTTGACCTGGGAGGAGCCTGCTCCCTGATAGCGCGGCGTGTCAGCGAGGTCACCGATGAGGGCGACACTGGTGCCGGAACTCAGAGGCAGGGCATCGTCCTCGTTGCGCAGGAGTGTGATCGCTTCAGAGGCGATGCGTGTGGCCAACGCGTGGTGCTCGTCGAGGTCGTAGGGGGTAGGTGCGGGAAGGTCGGCGCTCGCGGCGGCGACGTTCAAGACCTCCTGGGCGCGCGCATACACATCGGATGCCTCCAACGTCCCGGCTTCGGAGGATCGGGTCCTCGGACAAGTACTCAAAGTTGCGTCCGCACAGGGGCGAACGCTTGATGTTCAGGCCGGGGCCAAGCAGGACGTTGACTCCGAGTCCACGCGCCTCCGCCCCCAACGCCTCACCCATCTGGCGGGCCAGGTCGGGGTTCCACGTGGCCGCGAGCGCGGAGGCTGTCGGGAAGCAGGTGGCTTTTTCGGAGTCGGCGATGCCGAGGTGGTCGGCGTCGCCGAGTTGGCGGCGTACGCCGTGGGGGCCGTCGCTCATGACGAAGGAGGGGACGTGTGCTGTGGGGATGGCGCGTGAGTTCCAGGCGCTTGCGCCGGAGAGGAGAGCTGCTGCTTGTAGGAGGGTGAGGTTGCTGGCGTTCGCACGTGCTGTGTGTTGCATCGATGTGAGTTGTCTTTCGTGCTCCATTGCGGGTGTCGTCGCTGGTTCCAGTGTGGGTTATGTGGGTGGGGTTTTGCCAATCGGACGTGTGATGTGTTTTTTCTTGGGTTTGTTGTGTGGGGTGTTGCTGGTGGTGGCTGGGCTACCATGGCGTTATGAGCTGTGATGCGGGTGTGATTGGTCGGGACATTGAGGGCGCTGCTCCTCGTGCAGTTTTCATCGACGTGGACGGGACGCTGTGTGATTCCCGCCAGCGCGTTCCCGGTTCAGCGGTTTGTGCGTTAGCGCGGGTGCGCGAGCGTGGCCACCGTCTGTTTCTCTGTACTGGGCGTTCTGTCCCGGAGGTCTATCCGCGTTTCTTTGACCTGGGTTTTGAGGGCATCGTGGGTGGGGCTGGCGGGTATGCGGCGGTGGGCGACACGGTGCTGCTTGATAAGCGTATGCCTGCCGAGCACGTCCGGGTTCTGACTGCTCTGTGGGAGGATTTGGATGCGTTCTACGTGTGGCAGGGGCCTGACCAGATGGGGCTTTCGCGCGGCTATCTGGAGTTTTTCGTGCCCCGGGCGGGTCTTAACCCTGAGGATTGGGCCGAGTATGCCCAGTCGGTGACGCCCTTTGTCGTTGACGTTGAGGGTGGGTCTTTCACGAAGGTGACGGCCTATGTGCCTCCGGAGAACGCGTCGATGGAGCGTGTGAGTGCGGCGCTGCCCGACGGCTATCGCGCCGTCATCGGATCGGTGGGGGCAGCAGGGTATGTTCCCTTCGAGGTTCTCCCGGATCGCTTGTCCAAGGCGGTGGGTATGGAGGCCGTGTGTGAGCACATCGGCGTCCCCATGTCGCGTACTGTGGCTATTGGCGACTCTAACAATGATGTCGAGGCCGTGGCACGTGCCGCTGTCGGCGTCAGTATTGGGGACGGGTGCGAGGCTCTGGTTGAGGTTGCCGATATTGTCGCTCCCGCGGTTAGTGCCGACGGCCTTGCCTGGGCTTTGGCCGCCGCTGGGCTCATCGACGGGGCGCCCAGCCCGGCCTAGGCCTCGGCGCCGACAGATGGCCGTCACCGTCAGGGCCTGGTTCCACCACCCGCTCACCCGTAACTCAGCGTTCATGCACCTGTGGGCGGGGCAGACCGCTGCGCAGGTTGGCTTCCAGGTGGGGACGCTGGCTACCTCAGCGATCGCGATTAGCGTCCTGCGTGCCAGCGAAACCCAGATCGGTGTGCTCTCTGCCTTGCAGACACTCGCCTTCCTGATCGTCGGCTTGCCGGCGGGTGCCTGGGTGGATGGGTGGCGTAAGCGCCGCGTCATGACCATCGCGGGCCTGGCACGCATCGGTGCCCTGATCTCGATTCCCCTGGCCTATGTCTTCGCGACCCTCACGCTGACGCACTTGATGATCGTCGCCGCGCTTCTGGGCCTGTGCACCGTCTTCTTCGATGTTGCCTACCAGTCGTACGTTCCGATCATCGCCTCTCGGCGATATATCGGTGCGGCCAACGGGCGGCTCGAGGCCTCCTACCAGGTGGGGCATGCGGGTGGACCGGGCTTGGGCGGATGGCTCCTCGGGCTGCTCGCCCCTCCTCTCGTCTATCTACTTACTGCCCTCACGTACGTATTCTCGACCTGGGCGATCTGGCGCATCGCCACCCCGGAGCCTGCGCCTACGCGCACCGGAGCCACGCTTGTCGCGCAGATCCGCGAGGGGCTAGCCTTCGTACGCGGGCAACGCCTACTCTTTCCGCTCTTTTCCTGCATTGCGGCCGCCGCATTCGCTGCCGCCGGCATCCAGGTTCTCTTGCCTATCCTTGTCCTGCGCACGCTGGACATGAGCGCTACCCAGCTCGGCCTCCTCCTGAGCGTCGGGGCAATCGGCGGGATCCTCGGTGCGCTCACGCGCTCGGCATGGATGAAGCATCTGGGCATCGGGCGCACCATTGTCGTCACAAGCATCATCGGCGTCGCTGTCCTAGCCGCCCAACCCACAGCCGTTCACGCCCCCGCTGCGGCCGCAGCAATCATTGCAGTCTCCGGCATTGTCTCCTCCTATTTCCTCACCATCTACAACGTCACCCAGATGAGTCTGCGTCAAGAGATCTGCCCGCCCCACATGCTCGGACGCATGAACGCGATCTTTCGCTTTGCCGTGTGGGGCGTCATGCCGCTGGGTTCCCTCGCGTCCGGCGTGGCCGCCTCATGGATGGGGGTCGAGGCCGCCATGTACGTCTTCATTGCTCTGGCGGTCGGAGCCAGCATCGCCATGGGCCTCACCCCCGCGGCTCGAATCCGCGGCACCAGCGCCATCAACACCATCCCATAATGTGACGCGCTCCCAGGCCCATGGCGTGCCAACGACTCCGCCTCCGCGATACCATAAGTGTGAGGCAAACCGCATGAGCCAAGGAGGACACCATGAGCACCGCAACGACCATCATCGAAGCCCTGGGCGGCTGGGAGAACATCTCCAATCTTGAAGCCTGCATCACGCGCATTCGCTTGGACGCCGCCAACACCGACCTCATTGACGAGGCCAAGCTGCGTGCCGCCGGTGCCTTCGACGTCGTCATCGTGGGCGACGCGGTTCAGGTCGTCATTGGCCCCGATTCCGAGGATCTCGTCAACGAAATGCTCGCCAGCCGGTGACACTCTCCGTCTGTGCACCCTTCGCAGCGCACGTCATGCCGCTGAGTGAAGTGCCTGATCCTGTCTTCGTGAGCGGCGTCGTCGGGGGTGGCTGCGCGCTCATCCCCGACTCCGCCTCGGAGTGTTTGACCGTCCGCTCCCCCATCAACGGCGTCGTCACCAAGCTCAAGCCGCACGCCGCCATCATCACCTCCATGCAGGGCATATCGATCCTCATCCACCTCGGCATCGACACGGTGAGCCTGCACGGTAAAGGCTTCGCAGCCCTCGTCGACGAGGGGGACGTCGTGGCGGCGGGCACCCCGCTCATTCACTGGGACCTCACCCCCGTGCACGACGCCAACCTCTCCCTCTGCGTCCCCATCGTCGTCGTCACTCCGCCGGGTGCCGCCGTCACGCACGAGGCAACCGGCCCCGACGTATCCGTGCTCGCGCCGCTCTTTTCAACCACGACCAACTAGATACCCCAACTTGGGAACCACCCCAACGTCATCGCCTCACTCGTACGATGCCCCGCAGCCCTCATGGGCTACGGGGCATCGTTCTGTCAAACGGTCGTGCTAGTTGACAGAACCCCTCAGCAAGGAGAACAGCGAGGTCAGACGCTCATTGGAGGGAAGGTCCTCAATAAAGACCTCCTCGCCGTCGGAGTCGCACAGCGGCACGCACCAGTTCGGGTACTGATCCGCGCCCGTGCCCGGCATGTTCTGCGGGCGCACGTCGCCTACCGCGTCTACCAGGGAGGCAACGACGAGCTTGGAGGGAACCTTCGCGACGTAGCGGTACAGGCCCTCGACCATGTCACGCTCGCTGGGTTCCGCACCGTCGATACAGCCATACTCGTGCAGACGCGCCGCGACTTGATCAAGCTCAAGGCGATCCGCCGCACGCACGGTCTCGATGTCGTCAGTCAGCAGACCCAGTTCGCTGCGCAGCGTCGTCTGAATCCCTCGAATGTAGCCGAGCGTCGGAGGCAGGTCGTGGATATTGACCGCAGCCAGCGCGCGGTCGCGGTAGTGCTCAGGACGCAGGGGCCAGCCGCCACCCTCCTTTTCGAACCACACGACGGAGGTACCCAAGACGCCACGGTCACGCAGGTAATCGCGCACCCACGGCTCCACGACACCCAGGTCCTCACCGATAACGACGGCACCCGCGCGCTGGGCCTCCAGGAGGATGATGCCCATCATGGCCTCATGGTCGTAGTACACGTAAGTACCTTCGGTCGCTACACAGCCCTCTGGGATCCACCACAGGCGGAACATCCCCAGGATGTGGTCGATACGCACGGCACCGGCATTAGCCAGGGCAGCGCGCACCATGTCGCGCAAGGGCGTGTAGCCAGACTCAGCCAGCGAACGCGGAGACCACGGCGGCTGCGACCAGTTCTGGCCCTGCTGCGAGTACACGTCCGGCGGGGCACCCACGCTCATGCCAGGGGCGAACAGTTCGGGACGGCTCCACTTCTCAGACCCATGACCGTGAACACCCACAGCCAAGTCAGCCATAATGCCGATCTCCATACCGACCTCGCGGGCCACGTCCTGCGCGTGGGCCAGCTGCTCGGACGCAATCCACTGGCACCACTCCCAGAAATCAACGCGGTCGGCCAGCTCAAGGCGCTCGAGTTCAACGCGCGGCGACGAGGAACGCTCAAGGTCCTCGGGCAGCTCCAGCGTGTCCTCACGCTCAACGAGCGCACACCACAGCGCATAGTTAGACAGCTCGGAGCCGCCGTTTTCCACGAAGTGGTCGAACTGCGACTGGCGGTGGTAGGTACGAGGCACGGCGAAAATAATTTCCAGCGCCTTGCGCTTGGCTTCCCAGGCGCGGTCGCGGTCGATCAGATCCTCACGACTGGCGAACTCTCGAGTGACATCACGCAACTGCTCAATGGCCTCACGCGAAGCCTGGGGCAGCGAGGCAAATTCCTCGATGGATTCAGGGCGGATGTAAATCGGGTTCACCCAGCGGCGAGACACCGGCAGGTACGGGGAGGTTTCCAGCGGAGAAACCGGCTGGGACGCGTGGACTGGATTAATGAGAAGGAAGTCCGCCCCCTTGTCCGCGCACACCGCCGCCAAGTCGGCCAGGTCAGCCGCGTCGCCGATCCCCCAGGAAGAGGATGAACGCGTCGAATAGAGCTGCGCGTTGACACCCCACGCGCGGCGAGAGGACTCCAAGATGGGCAGCTTCAGCGCATTCGGCACAACGATGAGAGTTGCGGACTCGACATGTCCTCCCTCAACCGTTGCGACGAGGCGGTGCCAACCGATCGGCACCCAGTGTGGCACATCGAAGGTCGCGCGACCCACGAGCTGACCGTCAATCACACGCGGGGGCACGTAGCGATCAATCTGCTCACACTGGCCCTTACGACCGTCTTCAAGGACCCACTGAACGTTGACCCACGAGCCGTCGGGCACATGCACCGGGAACAGATAACCGCCGCCCTCACGGGCGACAATCGTCGGAGGCAGAGTCCGACGCCACTCGCGCTCCTCAGTCAGACGCATCGCATGCTCAACGTCCCCCACCGTGGACGATTCGTTCAGGGGAAGACCGAGCGCGCCAAGGACCTTCAGGAGGGTTGGGGCGCCAACGCCCACCCAGTTCCCGTACCAGTCCCAAAAGCCGGTCGCAACGCCATTCATGTCAGCGACATGGCGCAGCAGGTCAATGTTGTCAGATGCGGGTGAATGAATATCCACGGGAAAAGCTCTCTACGTTGTGGGCCAGGGACACATTTAGTTTATGCGTGCACCCGCTGTGACAAAGCCTCCACCGGCGTGTCATGGGCCACGGATTCAAGTGAAGCGATCATCGCGCTTGCGACATCGTCGGAGGAAGCCCCACAGACAATTTGAACGATGTCACCGGAGCGCACGACAGCCAAAACGCCGTCCACGCGTAGCGCAGCCTCATCAACTGCGCGCTGAGTTTTTACCTGAACACGGATACGCATTGTGCAGGGTTCGATCTCAACGATGTTGAGGTGTCCACCCAGCGCGTCGATGAGCGCTTGTTCAATCGTCATCGGAGCCCCTTTCGCGCCGCCTGAAGTTTGGGATACGTGTCACATGCTAGATGTGACCTGTGCAAAAGGCAAGTGGGATCCGCTACATGAGCAAATTTCCAACGAAAAGGCATTGACAGAAGCGAGAAACTCTGCATACAGCTACAATTGCGCGCTCCACCGGCCCCAGCCACACATCGGTGACCAGAGAAAATACGATGAACATCGCCGCCGAGAGGCACAAGGGTAGGGGGAGGACCGCCAGGCCCTCCCCCTACGCATTTATTCAGCGAATCAGTCGCGCGTCAGCTTGCGATGCGTCACGCGGTGCGGGTTTGCAGCAGCCTCACCGAGGCGGGCCACCTTGTTCTTCTCGTACGCCTCGAAGTTGCCCTCGAACCAGTACCAGTTGTCCGGATGCTCCTCGGTCCCCTCCCACGCAAGGATGTGGGTGGCGACGCGGTCGAGGAACCAGCGGTCGTGGGTGACGACGACGGCACAGCCGGGGAATGCGAGCAGCGCATTTTCTAGAGAACCCAAGGTCTCGACGTCCAGGTCGTTGGTCGGCTCGTCCAGCAGGAGCAGGTTGCCGCCCTGCTTGAGGGTGAGGGCCAAGTTCAGGCGGTTACGCTCGCCACCAGACAGCACGCCGGCAGGCTTCTGCTGATCCGGACCCTTGAAACCAAAGGCGGAGACGTAGGCACGCGAAGGCATCTCGACGTTGCCAACCTGGATGAAGTCCAAGCCGTCCGAGACGACCTCCCATAGCGTCTTATCCGGATCGATGCCAGCGCGAGACTGGTCGACGTAGCTAATCTTGACGGTCTCACCGATCGTCAGCTCGCCACCATCAAGGGGTTCGAGACCGACAATCGTCTTGAACAACGTCGTCTTACCAACGCCGTTGGGGCCGATCACGCCAACAATGCCGTTACGCGGCAGCGAGAAGGACAGCCCATTAATCAGAGAACGGTCTCCGAATCCCTTCTGGAGATCCTTGGCCTCGATCACGACGCTGCCCAGACGCGGACCCGGCGGGATCTGGATTTCCTCGAAGTCAAGCTTGCGGGTACGCTCAGCCTCGGCAGCCATCTCCTCGTAGCGAGCCAGACGAGCCTTCGACTTGGCCTGACGCCCCTTCGCATTGGAGCGAACCCACTCGAGTTCTTCCTTCAGACGCTTGGCCAGCTTGGCGTCCTTCTGCCCCTGAACCTGCAGACGCTTCTCCTTGGTCTCCAGGTAGGTCGAGTAGTTGCCCTCGTAGGGGTAAAGATGACCGCGGTCGACCTCTGCAATCCAGCCGGCGACATGATCAAGGAAGTAACGATCATGGGTGACAGCGATGACGGCACCCGGGTAGGACGCGAGATGCTTCTCGAGCCAGAGGACACTCTCGGCGTCGAGATGGTTAGTAGGTTCGTCAAGGAGGAGCAGGTCGGGGGCCTCGATGAGGAGCTTACACAGCGCAACGCGACGACGCTCACCGCCGGAGAGAACGGAGACAGGCTGATCCGGCGGCGGGCAGCGCAGCGCATCCATCGCCTGGTCAAGCTGAGAGTCAATATCCCACGCGTTGGCAGCATCGATCTCGGTCTGCAGCTTACCCATCTCGTCCATGAGAGCATCAAAGTCGGCATCCGGATTTGCCATCTCTTCGGAGATCTCATTGAATCGTGCGAGCTTGCCAAAGATGTCAGCTGCACCCATGCGCACATTCTCAATAACGGTCTTTGCCTCATCAAGGACCGGCTCCTGCATGAGGATACCGACCGAGTAGCCAGGGGTCAGACGAGCCTCGCCATTGCTGGGTTCATCCAGTCCGGCCATAATCTTCAGGATCGAGGATTTACCCGCACCGCTGGGACCGACCATACCAATCTTGGCACCCGGGAAGAACGCCATGGTGACGTCGTCGAGGATGACCTTGTCACCGATGGCCTTGCGGGCCTTGTTCATCTGATAAATAAACTCCGCCACGTTACTCCGTTCGGGTGGTTCGAGG
>NZ_CAJPJE010000043.1:0-19569 GCF_905369875.1 Actinomyces sp. ICM47 | reverse complement strand
ACCCGTAGAAGTCCTGCGTGGCGACGCCGTTCACCGAGCACTTCACGGAACGCGACGTATCGACGCGCCCCTCCAGGTCGGGGTGCGTGTCCTCAACGCCGGAGTCGACGACCGCGACAGTCACGGGTGCGCGCTTGACGTTGACGGCCGCAGCCTCGCGCGCGTGCATGGCGACGGCACCCCAGTTGAAGATCTCCTCGTTCGCCCCCGCGGGGGCCGCGCTCGCGGTCTCATCGCGCATGGAGTTCAGGCCACCCGCAGCGCCGGACTGCGGGGCGGCCTCGTCCTTCTTGTCGGTGGGCAGCTCAACGCGCTCGTAGTAGAGGACGGGGGCGACGCGGGTCGGGCCGATCGAGTGGATCGAGATGCCGGCCGCTCGCAGGGCGGCGGCCAGGTCGGGCGCGAACGAGGGCGTGGCGCTCTGAGCGAAGAAGGTGCCGATCTCGGGGTACGAGGCCAGAGCAGCGCCCTTCACCGACGGGACCAGGCCGATAGCTCGCTCCAGGTCGGAGGCACTGGCACCCGGGGCCAGGTTGATCGCGTAGTTCATCTCGTCGTCGTTCGTGCGGGGAGACGAGATGAGGCCGTCGGTGGGTTCGTCGGCGCGGGCGGGCGGGGCCACCGCCGTCGCAACGCCCATGGACAGGGCGAGCGCGGCGACGACTCCGATGCGTGCGGCGGTGCGGCGCATTGTTCCTCGGCTTTCGGTTGGTACTGCGTCGTGCAGGTCTGCATCTGCGGGCAGCACCATCATCCTAGGATTTGCCGGTAACAACAAAATGTAGGCTGCCCTAAGCTCACAATATAATTCCGCCACAATATCGCACGCGATTCCACAACATGAGTGACACGATCACACGAATTAAGACGAACGAGCTAGATGCTGTCGGGGATTGCATGCGACGTCGCTCAGAAAACACCATCTCAGCACGGGAACAGAGGCGAACTCGGGAACACAAGAGGCGGGGAGCGCACGCACTCCCCGCCTCGTTGACTCCAGAACAGTGTCGTCTACGCCAGACCAGCATCCAACGCCAGCAGATGATCCACCGTCTGCGGACGGACGAACCAGCGCGCGGTTCCGTCCTCGACGGCGAGAACGCCGGGCTTCGTCAGCATGTTGTAGTTGGATGCCATCGAGTAGCCGTACGCGCCGACGGCGGGCACGGCCAGCAGGTCGCCACCCGCAATGTCGGCCGGTAGGTCGATGTCGCGGATGATGATGTCGCCGCTCTCGCAGTGCTTGCCGACGATGCGGCAGCGCGCCAGGGACGAGGCCTGCGCCGGATCCCGGTTCGCGAGCGTCGCCGTGTAGGTCGCGTCATAGAGAACAGGACGGATGTTATCCGACATGCCGCCGTCGATGGCCACATAGCGGCGCACTCCCCCGTCTTCCAGGGAAACGTCCTTGACGACGCCAACGCGGTAGAGCATGACCATCGAGGGACCTGCGATGGAGCGGCCGGGTTCGACGGACACGTGCGGGATCGGCAGGCCGTGGTGGGCGCAGCGCTCGCGCACCACGGTAGCCAGGGCACGTGCGACCTCAACCGGGGAGGTAGGGATCGGATCCTGGCCCGTGTAGGCGATGCCAACTCCGCCACCCAGGTCAATCGCGGGGACGTCCAGGCCCAGCTCGCCGCTCACGCGCGCCGCGAAATCAACGACGATGCGCGCGGCCTCGACGAAGGCCTCAGTCCCGAAGATCTGGGACCCGATATGGCTATGCAGCCCGCGGAAGTCCAGGTGAGGCGCATCCTTGATCGCGGCCACGGCCTCGTACGCCTGGCCGGTGGCCAGGGACAAGCCGAACTTCTGGTCCTCGTGGGCGGTCGCGATGTACTCGTTGCCTCCCGCGTGGATGCCGGACTTCAGGCGCACCATGACGGGCGCGACGACGCCGAGATCAGCGGCGATGCGCTCGATCTGGCGGACCTCGTCCATCGAGTCAATGAAGATGCGGTGAATGCCGGCCTCAAGGGCAAGGCGGATCTCCGCATCCGACTTGTTGTTGCCGTGCAGGCCGATGCGCGAGGGATCCACGCCGGCGCGCAGGGCGAGGGTCAGCTCGCCGAGCGAGGCGGTGTCGATCCCCAGGCCCTCGGCCGCGACCAGGCGCGCGACGTCGGCGCTCAGGAACGCTTTGCCGGCGTAGAAGGCGTCACCACCGTTCATTCCGTAGCCATCCCAGAATTCCTCGGCCATCGCCGACGCCCACACGCGGGCGCGCCCCCGCATGGCCTCGACGTCGAGCACGAAGGTCGGCGTGCCGAAGTCGGCGGCGACGCTGGTCAGGTCGACGCCTCCCACGCGCAGCACGCCATCCACCCGGGTCGCGCTCCACGGCCACAGGTCGGGGCGTTCATCGGGGGTCGGGCACGTCAGGGTAACCGCCTCGCTCACCAGGTCACATCCTTTCGGGGGCGCTCACGCCGAGCAGGCCGAGGCCGGTGCGCAGCACCTGGGTGACCGCGTCGTTGAGCCAGAGGCGGGCGACGTGGCCGGACTCGACCGGGTCGTCGCCGCGAGGCGTCACGCGGCACTGGCCGTACCAGGCGTGGTAGGTGGCAGCCAGGGACTCCAGGTAGCGGGCGATGCGGTGCGGCTCGCGCAGCTCCGTGGCCTGTGCGACCTGCGCAGGGAACTGAGCGAGGGCGGCCAGCAGGGCCTCGTCGGCCTCGGTGTCCAGGGCGGCCGGATCGAAGCCAGCGTCGCGAGTGACTCCGTGCGCGGCCGCGTTGCGGGCAACGTTGCAGGTGCGCACGTGCGCGTACTGAACGTAGTAGACCGGGTTGTCGTTGGAGTGCTGCGAGAGCAGGTCCAGGTCGATGTCGACCTGCGTATCCATGGACACGCGCACGAGGGCGTAGCGCGCGGCGTCCACGCCCACGGCGTCGACGAGGTCGTCGAGGGTGACGATGGTGCCGGCGCGCTTGGACATGCGCACGGGCTCGCCATCCTTGACCAGGTTGACAAGCTGGCCGATGAGGATCTGCAGGTTCTCGCCCGGCTTGTCACCGAAGGCAGCGCACATGGCCATCATGCGGCCGATGTAGCCGTGGTGGTCAGCGCCCAGCAGGTAGATGGCCGCATCCGCGCCGCGCTCACGCTTGTTCAGGTAGTAGGCGACGTCGCCCGCGAAGTACGCGGCCTGGCCGTCCGACTTAATGAGGACGCGGTCCTTGTCGTCGCCGTAGGCGGTCGTGCGCAGCCACACCGCGCCGCCCTCATCGAAGATCACGCCGCGCTTGCGCAGGCGCTCAATCGCCTCGGCCACCGCACCGGAGTTGTGCAGGGAGTCCTCGTGGAAGAAGACGTCAAAGTCGGCGCGGAAGGAATGCAGGCGCTCCTTGATTTCAGCGAACATCAGCTCGACGCCGCGGGCCCGGAAAACCTCGATGGCCTCGTCCTCGGGCAGCGTGATCGGATCGGGTTCACCGGCGGCGCGCACGTCGGCGCGGACCTGGTCGGCGATATCGGCGATGTACTGGCCGCCGTAGCCATCCTCGGGGACCTCGCGGCCCGTGGCGCGCGCGTAGAGCGAGTGGGAAAAGCGGTCGATCTGCGAGCCGTGGTCGTTGAAGTAGTACTCGCGGGTCACGGCAGCACCGGAGGCAGCCATGAGGCGCGCCAGAGAGTCACCGACGGCGGCCCAGCGGGCACCGCCCAGGTGCACGGGACCGGTCGGATTCGCGGACACGTACTCGAGGTTGATGGAACGACCCGCGAGCGTCGCGTTACAACCATACTCAGCCCCGGCCTCGACGATAGTGCGGGCGAGTTCGCCGGCTGCCCCCGCGCCCAGGCGGATGTTGATGAAGCCGGGGCCCGCGACCTCGACGGAATCGATGCCGTCGGCGGCGGCGAGAGCGTCCGCGAGGATCTGCGCAAACTCGCGCGGTGCCATACCAGCCTTCTTGCCGAGCTGCATGGCGACGTTGGTCGCCCAGTCGCCGTGCTCGCGCACGCGGGGACGCTCAACCGTCACAGGATCGGGCACCAGGGCGGGGTCGATGGAGATTCGCCCGGCGGCGGCAGCGTCCAGCAGCGTCGAGCGAATAAGGGAGGCAAGTTCTTCAGGAGTCACCCCTTTAGCCTACGGGGTTTTGCCTCGTCACCGCTCACCTATACGCGGCGTGCGTATGAAAACCTGGCCACACGAGGCCCGCCCGGGCGGCTTTCGTCCCGTGACCGGGCGCGAGTGGCGAGTAAGATTTCGGGTAGCCGAACATTTCCTATCTGCAGTGAGGTTTCCCGTGAACGCCACGGACACCGAGCATCGCCATAAGCTCATCCCTCTCCTCGGCCCCGCCTTCGTCGCGGCCGTCGCCTACGTCGACCCCGGAAACGTCGCAGCCAACATCACGGCCGGCGCACGCTACGGGTACCTGCTCGTGTGGGTCCTGGTAGCTTCGAACATCTTCGCGATGGTCGTCCAATATCTGTCCGCCAAGCTCGGCCTCGTCACCGGCCGATCCCTGCCCGCCCTCCTAGGTGATCGCATGTCCAAACCCGGACGCATCGCCTTTTGGATCCAAGCGGAGATCGTGGCCGCAGCGACCGACCTGGCCGAAGTCATCGGCGGCGCGCTCGCCCTCCACCTCCTCTTCGGGATCTCACTGCTGTGGGGCGGCGTCATCATCGGTGCCGTGTCCATGGCGCTTCTCGTCGTCCAAGGCGAAGGCAAACAGCGCCAGTTCGAAACAATCATCGTCGGCCTACTGATCGTCATCACGCTCGGATTCCTCGCAGGTCTGTTCGTCGCACCGCCCAGCCCCTCGGGCATGCTCGGCGGACTCCTCCCCCGCTTCCAGGGCACAGACTCGGTCCTCGTGGCCGCATCCATGCTCGGCGCGACGGTCATGCCGCACGCCGTCTACCTGCACTCCTCGCTGGTCAACGACCACGAGGCCGACGAACTTGGCCCCTCCACCGCAGATTCACGCCACTCCTCCGGCCACCTGTCGCGCCTCCTGCGCGCGACCCGCATCGACATCTACTGGGCGCTGAGCATCGCCGGCCTGGTCAACATCGGCCTGCTGCTCTTGGCAGCCGCCGCACTGGCCGGGCAGAGCGGCACCGACACCATCGAGGGCGCGCACGCCGCGATCTCCTCCACGCTCGGCCCCATCGTGGGCACTGTCTTCGCGGTGGGCCTACTAGCCTCGGGCCTGGCCTCGACGTCGGTGGGTGCCTACGCGGGCAGCGAGATCATGAACGGCCTGCTCCACATCCGCGTCCCCATCCTCGTGCGCCGCCTCATCTCCCTGATCCCGGCCCTGATCATCCTGGGCGCGGGCGCGGAACCCACGTGGGCGCTCGTCGTCTCGCAGGTCGCCCTATCGTTCGGTATCCCCTTCGCGATCATTCCGCTCATGCACTTGACCGCATCACGCGACGTCATGGGCGAGTACGCCAACACCCGCACCCTGCGCGCGACCGGTTTCCTCATCGCAGCCGTTATCGTTGCGCTCAACCTGTTCCTCGTCTACCTCACCTTCACCGGTCAGGGCTAAACCTTCACCGGTCAGGACTCAGAGGACGAGGCCGGGGCCGGGGAAGCGGAAACGAGGCATGCGAAGCGGGGCCGGCGATCCACCGGCCCCGCTTCGCATGCAGCAGGCAATCAGGCGCGCACGGAACGCTCGTACGCGGCCATCAGATCGATGCGACGCTGGTGGCGCTCATCCCCGCTGAAAGGAGTCTCGAGGAAGGCATCGATGAGAGCGATGGCCTCGTCGTCGCTGTGCTGGCGGGCACCGACAGCCATCATGTTCGCATCGTTGTGCTCGCGGGCCAGGCGCGCGGTCGCGTCCGACCAGACGAGGGCGGCGCGCACGCCTTCCACGCAGTTGGCGGCCATCTGCTCACCGTTGCCAGAGCCACCGACAACGACGCCGAGGCTGCCGGGTTCACTGACCACAGCCTTGGCCGCCTCGATACAGAACGGCGGGTAGTCGTCGAGCGCGTCGTAGACGCGCGCGCCATGGTCGACGACGTCATGACCGGCCTCGCGCAGGTGGGCGACCACCTTTTCCTTCAACTCAAAACCGGCGTGATCAGTGGCAATATGGACGCGCATGGAATCCTCCTGAGGGGTTCACGGACAAGCAACGCCCACTAGTATGGCACACCTCACCGTTACGCGCGTACGTTTGAACCCTGCTAAACTAGCGGCGCTGCCCCGATAGCTCAGCGGATAGAGCGCTTGCCTCCGGTGCAAGAGGTCGCAGGTTCGAGTCCTGTTCGGGGCGCCACGCATACCCGGATCCGCGCCAACGCCACGCCGACGCGGTATCCCGGTCGCCGCCATTCACGCGCCCACCGCGTGCCCGCACCGATGCACCTGCCTGCCCCCGCCTCGTCGATTCCACCCGTGCATCCACCCGCCCCCGCCTCATCGATGAGGCCACTCCCACCTCGGACAACGTTCCCCACCACGCGGCCACCGCATAAAATAAAGAGCGTCTCTATCGTCTACCAAGGAATGGCCAATGACCTACCCATGGTGGAGTCTGCTCCCCTTCGTTGCGATGCTCGCGTGTATCGCGCTCTTGCCCATCATCCCGAAGCCCGCACACTGGTGGGAAAAGGAATGCTCCCAGCTCTCCGTCGCGCTCGCTCTCGGCGTGCCGACGACGGTCTGGATGTTCATGAGGGCGGGCACGGGCCCGCTCATCGCCACGGGCGTGGAGTACGTGCAGTTCATCGCGCTGCTCTTCGCGCTGTTCGTGGTCTCCGGCGGCATTCACCTGGCCGGTGATATCAAGGCGACCCCGCGCAACAACACGATCTTCCTGGCGATCGGCGGCCTGCTGGCCTCGTTTATCGGGACGACGGGAGCGGCCATGCTGCTGATCCGCCCGCTCCTGGAGACGAACAAGGAACGTAAGCACCGCGTGCACACAGTCCTGTTCACGATCTTCATTGTGGCGAACTGTGGCGGCATACTGACTCCGCTCGGCGACCCGCCGCTGTTCCTCGGCTACCTGCACGGTGTGCCCTTCGCGTGGACGTTTGCGCTGTGGAAGGAGTGGCTGTTTACTCTGGCGCTGCTGCTCCTCACGTACTACTCGATTGACCGCGTGCGCTACGCATCCGAGGACACCTCCTCCATCGAGGCCGACGACCGCGAGGTCAAGCCCCTGCGTCTGCACGGAAAGATCAACCTGCTGTTCTTCGCGATCATCATCCTGTCCGTCGCTTTTGCTCCGTCCTGGGACGGCGAGGCGCTGGCCGAGGGCCACGTCCACTCGTGGGTTGACCTGGTACCGTGGCGCGAAGTCATCATGTTCGCGGTCGCGGGCCTGTCCTACAAGCTGTCAGACAAGAAAGTGCGCTTCGAGGAGAACGCGTTCACGTGGGGCCCGATCATGGAGGTCGCGACCCTGTTCATCGGCATCTTCTCGACGATGGCGCCGGCGCTGCGCTACCTGGAGCAGATCGCCCCGTCGCTGCCGCTGACCCGCATGACGTACTTCGTGTTCACGGGCGGCCTGTCCTCGATCCTGGATAACGCCCCGACGTACATGACGTTCTTCGAGATGGCGAAGGCATCCGGCGGCGAGGGAACCCTGATCGCGGGCGTGCCCGAGTACTACCTGATTCCGATTTCGCTGGGTGCCGTGTTCTGTGGCGCGATCACGTACATCGGTAACGGCCCGAACTTTATGGTCAAGTCGGTCGCCGAGTCTGACGGCGTGCCCATGCCGTCGTTTGGCCGCTACATCGGCTACGCGTTCACGCTGCTGGTGCCCGTCCTGGCCGCCATGGCGATGATCTTCGTGGGCGAGTCCTGGCTCGTTCGAGGCCTCGGCATCGCCCTGGCCGCTGGCCTGGTGTTCCTCGCGCTCGTGCGCATCCGTCGCGCGGGGTTGGACGAGGCCGTGGCCGACTTCAGCGGCAACGAGTAAGCCAGTGGTCCTAACGGACGTGTTGAGTGAGGGGGCGGAGCCGCGTGGCTCCGCCCCCCCTCTGCATATACGTGACGCGCCTAGGCGGACTCATCCTCGTTGTTGTCCCCCGTCCATGGTTCACTGAAAGGATCGGGGTACTGGGGGTACCAGTCGTCGGGGAATCGAAGTGGCGTCAATCCTGCGACCATCACCGCAGCGGTGACGTACGTGAGGACGTTCAGGCCAAACAGCGCCCTGTCGGAGGCACCCCAGGAAGCGGCCGCTTTGACGTAGAGAACCAAGTAGGACAGGCAGATGAGGGCCGGAATACAGACCGCGCGAGCGTTCTTGCTGACTTGGCTGGTGATGTCCGCGTTGCGCCACGCGACCCCGATCCAGGAGTCCGACCTCGTCTCAACGAGGAGCAGCCCGACGAGGAGGACCCACAGGCCGGCCAGGCACAGCGCGATCACGATGGTGTCATTCATGGGTTACTCCGCTCCCCGCCTCGCGATGCCCCTGAGCGGCCCGACGGATGCTCCGGCGGCTCGGCCCGCGCCACGCAACCGGAGCATCCGGCGCGGAAAGGAGCGGTCACGGGAGCACGGGTCAATCCCTCGGCATCGGGTGCGCTCCAACGCCCGGAGCTGGAGGCTGTGTCCACAGGCCGCGCTGGTCGAGGAAGTCGCGTACGAAGGAGGGACGGTCGGTGATGATGCCGTCGACACCGACTTCGAGGAGCCGCAGAATGTCGGCCACCGTGTTGATGGTCCACACGTGCACGGCCAGTCCCAGGGTGTGAGCGGTGGCCACGAAACGCTCGTCAACAACGCGGATGGGCCCCTGGTACATGGGCACCTGGGCGGCGATGACACCCTGGCGCGGGCCGGGCACGTGCCACCAGGCGGGGTTCGTGGCGCTCTTTGCGGCACCCACGAGGCGCACCACGGCCTCGGTGCCCAGCGACGTTGCGACGGCGCGGGCGGGGTCGGAGGCAGCCATGTCGCGCACGGCACGCAGGCGCGGTTCTGAGAAGGAGGCGACCAGGACGCGGCCGGCGGCACCATGTTCGGCAACGACGTCCAAGAGCGGTCCCTCGACACCCGGTTCCTTCACGTCGATGTTGAGGTACATGTCCGGGAAGGCCTCCAGGACCTGCGCAAGAAGCGGCATGGGTTCACCCGAGTCGCGGTGGCGCAGCGCGGACAATTCCCGCCACGTCATGTCGTTGATCGCGCCGGTGCCGTCGTAGCAACGATCCACGGTTTCGTCGTGGCAGATCACGACTGCGCCGTCCGCGCTCAGGTGCGCGTCGGTTTCGATGTGGCGAAGCCCGGACGCGTAGGCGTGGGTGAAGGCAGCCATCGTGTTCTCAGGGGCCTCCTCGCCGCCGCCACGGTGGGCGAAGACGATGGGTCCCTGACGCATGGTCACGGGCATCATGAGCATGGCTCCTGTCCGAGGTAAATGGCCTTGTGTTCGGCCATCCAGGATTCCGGGTCCACTGGAGTGTCGGAGGCGTCGTGGATTTCGAAGTGCAGGTGAGGGCCGGTCGACCAGCCGTTGCTTCCGACGGCACCGATAACCTGGCCGGCGGTGACGGTGTCACCGAGCTTGACCGTAATTTTGTTCATGTACTGGTGTAGGTAGGCCGAGTGGAAGACGGTACCGTCGGGCAAGGTGTGCCTGATCTGCACGTAGGCACCCGCGTGGGAGTTCTCGGCGAGTTCTTCGACCACGCCGCCGTAGACAGCAGTGATGGGCGTGTCCATGGGTGCCGCCATGTCAATGCCCTCGTGGGCCAGGAGCTGACCGGAAACAGGCGAGATACGCATCGTGAAGGGCGACGTAATCGTGTAGCTTCCCTCGGCCAGCGGCCAGTAGACCGTGTCGGCCAGGACCTTCACGTGGCGGTTGCCGTCGGCACCAGCACCGGCTTTGCAACCGGTGACTGTGACGGGTGCTTTGGCCTTCGCACGCGTGTTGGCAGTGAGTGTGGCGTCGAGTGAGATCGCCTCGGGCAGGACCTGGGAGGAGGCCCAGCTGCCGCGGCCCGTGGAGGAGCCGAAGACACGCACAGGCACTGTCAGGGAGGAGTCGGATCCGACGCGGCCCGTCATCGGGACCACGATTGTTGAACCCGCCAGGCCGACAACGAGGAGTGTGCGCAGCAGGTAGCCGACGGGATGGACGTTGCGCTCCGGTGTTTCTTCCGACGAGGCATCCTCATCATCGTCGAAAAATGTTTCTTTCTCGGGAAACGCCGCGTCGTATTCGTAGGCGATCTGATCGAAGCTGAGCCTTGGGCGCCGCTCGACGGACGAGGGGATCTGTTCAACGGACTGAGGAAGCAACTCGACAGATGGAGGGAGCCGCTCAATGGGCTGAGGAAGTAGCTCAACAGATGGAGGAAGCGCCGACTCAAAGCTTGGTTGGCGAGGCGTGTAGGCGCGCGGCGGAGGAGCTACTCGCTGCACGGGTTCAGGGGCTACTGGTTGCACGGGTTCCGGGGCCACTGGCTGCATGGGCGTCGGTGCCACATCGGCTGGGATCTCGGCGGTGGTGTATTTTTCCTCATCACCTGCCCGAGATCGCGCGGCGCGCAGCTGCGACCGCTTGGGCAGCGGGCACTCCATGTTGCTCACGCTATTCCCCTCTCGTTTTCTGACCGTTCCACTGTAGCAATGCCCGCACGGGCGGCGCCAGGCGCTTCGCCATTAGGGTCGCTGGAGGGCGTCGCGGACTTCGCCGACCAGAAGTTCCAGGATATCCTCCAAGAAGAGGATACCGACGAGGACGCCCTCGTCGCGCACGAGCGCACAGTGCACGCCGGTGCGTTGCATGTGGCGCAGTGCGTCTTCAACCTGGTCGGAGGAGGCGACGGCCTCGAGGCGGCGGATGCGCCACGGGGTAATCGGCTGGGTGCGTTCCTCGCCGGAGGCGTACAGAACATCCTTGAGGTGGACATAGCCGGCGATGGCGCCGTCCTCGCCTGCAATCGGGAAGCGCGAGTAGCCGGTATGAGCGACTCTTTCCTCCACGTCGGCGGGGGTAGCACCCGCAGGGAGGACGACGAGGTCAGCCAGGGGCACCATCGCCGAACCCGCGGTTTCTTCTGAGAATTCCAGGGTGCCGCTGAGCAGCCCCAGTTCGTCGGTGAGGACACCCTCGGCCTGGGATGCGACGACGATGGAGGCGACCTCCTCGATCGTGTAGGAGGCCGAAATCTCCGAGCGAGGCTCATAACCCGACAAACGGACGAACCAGTTCGCGAAATGGTCCATGGCCTCGATGATGGGGCGCAGGACGTGGCCCAGGCGCACGAGGATGGGGGCCAGGATGAGGAGCATCCGTACCGGCGCGGCGATCGAGATATTCTTCGGGACCATTTCTCCGAAGACGACGTGACAGAACAACACGATGATGAGGGCTGCTGCGAATCCGATGACGTGGCTGGTCGCCTCGGGAGCGCCCAGGCGTTCCAGCGGCGACTCGACGAGGTGCGCAATCGCAGGTTCGGCGACGACGCCCAGCGTCGTGGAGGCGACCGTGACGCCCAGCTGGCAGATGGCAAGCATGAGGGAGACGTGTTGCAGCGCGTAGAGCGCATCTCGTGTACCGCGCGCGCCTTCGTCGGCGAGCGGCTCAACCTGCGAGCGCCGCGTTGAGGTGACCGCAAACTCGCCGGCCACGAAGAACGCGTTGACCGCCAGCAGCGCGACGGTGATAGCAATGCCCATTCCGGCGCTCATGCCTCCACCTCCGGTTCGTCAACGGGCGCGGGGGTGATCGCGACCTGCGCAACCCTGCGGCCCTGCATCTGGGTGACCTCGATGCCGACACCGTCAACGCTCACGCGCGAGCCGACGGACGGGATGTCGCCCAGCTCGTTCATGACGAGGCCGCCGATCGTGTCGTAGGGGCCGTCCTCGGGAAGGTTGATGTCTGTGCGACGTGCGAGTTCGTCGGGACGCAGCGTCCCGGGCACAAGGAAGGTCCCGTCGGGGCGCGGGCGGATGCCCAGACGCCGCTGATCGTGCTCATCGGAGACCTCGCCGACGATTTCTTCGACGACGTCTTCGAGGGTGACAATGCCAGACACGCCGCCGTATTCGTCGACGACGACGGCCATCTGCAACCCCTCGTCGCGCAGTTGGACCATGAGCGGGCCAATCGGCACCGTCTCGGGAACGGTGGGCGCGTCGGTCATGAGGGAGGAGGAGATGACGGGCACGTCGGCGCGGCGCTCGGCGGGCACGGCAACCGCGCGACGCAGGGAGACCAGGCCGAGGATGTCATCGGAGTCATCGCCGATCACGGGGAATCGGGAGTGACCGGTTTCGTGAGCGAGGTCCAGCACGTCCTGGGCGCTGTCGCGCTCGCCGAGGGTGTGCAGACGCCCGCGGTCGGTCATAACGTCGGCGGCGCTGAGCGTGCTCATGCGGATTGTGTTGACGAACAGGTCGGCCGTGGACGTGTCGAAGGTACCTTCTTCGACGGAGTGCTCGACGAGGGCCGCCAGCTCGGATGCGGAACGCGCCGACGAAATCTCTTCCTGCGGCTCGATGCCCATGCGGGCGAGCACCCAGTTCGCGGTGCCACCCAGTACCCAGATAATGGGGCGAGCGATCACGGTGAAGGCCATCTGGAAGGGGACGACACGCACGGCGGTGGCCATCGGGTGGGCCAGCGCGAGGTTCTTGGGGACAAGCTCACCAAAGAGCATCGAGAAGACGTTAATGAACGCGGCGGCGACGAAGGCCGCGATGCCGGTGGCCAGGCCCCAGGCCAGCCCGGCAGCGCCGAGCCATCCCACCAGCAGGTCCGCCAGCGCGGACTGCGTCGTGTAGCCGAGCAGGATCGTGGTCAGCGTGATGCCCACCTGGGCACCCGACAGCTGGGTGGACAGGGTACGGGTGGCGCGCAGGACGGATGCGGCTCCTCGATCCCCCTCGTCCGCCTTCTTGTCAAGGACGGCCTGGTCCACAGCGACAAGCGAGAATTCGGCGGAGACGAAGACGAAGGTGCCGGCGGTAAGAAGGACGCCGAGGAGGAGCATAAGGACGGTCGTCATCGCTGCCTCCTCTCGACGAGGCCGGGGCGAGCCACGGGTACACGCGCGGGCAGGGGGCGGGAAAGAGCGGCAGAAAAGCCGACAGTGTCGCAGTCCATGATGCATCCAGTTTAGCGGCCCCGGGCTTTCCTCCCCGCGTGCGCGTCCACACACCGTCGCTCTGTGTCAACACTCTCCCTATACCGGACCAAAGGCCCTTGAAATGATCGCCAAGTGTCTCCCACGTCTCGTGAAGGTTGTCACGTAGCGGTAGAATCTGTCGGGTATGGTCGCCGCGATACAAGTCCGTACGCGCGGCGTGAGTCAAACGGAGGAATACGTGCCGACCCACACAGTTTCCCAGCCCGACCCGCAGTGGTACCTCGCAAAGATGCGCGACCTGTACGAGCGCGATCCGCAGCTCCTCGATCCATCGTGGCGCGCCTACTTTGCGACCGAGACCGCTCCCCCGCAGCTGCGCGCCAAGCGTCCCGCAATCCCGGAGGGTGCTATCGAGGACAGCGCACCCGAGCAGGCAGCCCCGGCCTCGTCGATGAAGGCCCCCGAGGTACCCGCGAGCGTCACCCCGCCCACCCTCGACATTGAGGAAGCGGAGCATGCACACTCCACGCCCCCGACCGCACCCGTCGTCTCGGTAACCCGCTCCGACCTGCCGCCCGCGCCGCCCGCCGCGCTCGCCGAAGCCACGAGCCCCTACACGCGCCTAGCGCACGGACGCGCCGCCTTCACCCGCTCCCACGGAGCACCCGCCCAGGACGAGCTGCACATCCTCAAGTCCGCCGCGCGCGCGACCGCCAAGCACATGGAGGCCTCGCTCTCCATCCCCACGGCCACCTCCCAGCGCCAGATTCCCGCCAAGCTCCTCATCGAAAACCGCGCCCTGATCAACGCGCACCTGGCACGCACCGTCGGCGGCAAAGTCTCCTTCACACACCTCATCGGCTACGCCCTGGTCGAAGCGCTGTGCGAGATGCCCGACCTGAACGTGCGCTACACGCTTGAGGGCGGCAAGCCCGCCGTTGAGCAGCTCGCGCACATCGGCTTCGGCCTGGCCATCGACGTGGCTGACGCGCAGGGGAACCACTCCCTGAAGGTCCCCGTCATCCATGACGCCGACACGCTGACCTTCTCCGAGTTCGTTGATGCCTACCAGGACCTGGTTGCACGCGCCCGCAACGCGACGCTGACGACCGCCGACTTCCAGGGGGCCTCCGTCACCCTCACCAACCCCGGGACGCTGGGCACCACCACCTCCGTGCCACGCCTCATGGTCGGCCAGGGGCTCATCATCGGCGTGGGTGCTACCGACTACCCGGCGGAATTCCGCGGCGTCTCCCCCAAGCGCCTGGCCAGCCTCGGCATCGGCAAGACGATGTACTTCTCCTCCACCTACGACCACCGAATCATCCAGGGCGCTGCCTCCGGGCGCCTCCTGGGCCTCGTCGATGCGAAGCTGTCGGGCCGCGACGGCTTCTACGAGCGCGTCTTCACGTCCATGCACGTGCCCACGCGCCCCTACTCGTGGGAAGCCGACTACGAATACGACCCTGAGCGCGAAAAGGGTAAGCCCGCGCGCATCGCGGAGATCATCCACGCCTACCGCTCGCGCGGCCATCTGGCCGCCGACACGGACCCGCTGGCCTACCGCGTGCGCCGCCACCCCGACCTGGACATCGCGTCCTACGGCCTGAGCGTGTGGGACCTGGACCGCCCCTTCCCCACCGGCGGCTTCGGCGGCTCCGACCAGATGCTGCTGCGCGACATCCTCACGCGCCTGCACGACACCTATACGCGCACGGTCGGCATCGAATACATGCACATCCAGGACCCCGAGCAACGCGCCTGGGTCCAGCACCGCATCGAGCGCCCCTACAAGGCCCCCTCCCCCGAGGCGCAGCGCCACATCCTGGACACCCTCATTCGTGCCGAAGCCTTCGAGGAATTCCTCCAGACCAAGTTCATGGGACAAAAGCGCTTCTCGCTCGAGGGCGGCGAGTCCCTGATCCCGCTGCTCGACCACGTCCTGGCCGACTCGGCGCGCACCGGCATCCACGAAGTCGCCATCGGCATGGCGCACCGCGGCCGACTCAACGTCCTGGCAAACATCGCCGGCAAGTCGTATGCGCAAATCTTCGACGAGTTCGAGGGCAACTACATACCTAACTCCGTTCAGGGTTCCGGCGACGTCAAATACCACCTGGGCACCTGGGGCGTATACTCCCTCGACGACGGCCTGGCCACGAAGGTCTACATGGGCGCCAACCCCTCGCACCTGGAGGCCGCCGACGGCGTCCTGGAGGGCATCGTGCGCGCCAAGCAGGAGCACCTGGGCGACCCGGACCTGCCGATCATCCCGATCCTCATCCACGGCGACGCCGCCTTCATCGGCCAGGGCGTCGTCCAGGAGACCCTCAACCTCTCCCAGCTGGAGGGCTACAAGACCGGCGGCACGATCCACATCATCGTCAACAACCAGATCGGCTTCACGACCGGCGCGACGCAGGGCCGCTCCACCGGATACGCGACCGACCTGGCCAAGGGCCTGCAAGTCCCGATCCTGCACGTGAACGCGGACGACCCCGAGGCCGTCATCCGCTGCGCACACCTGGCCTTCGAGTACCGCAACGCCTTCCACAAGGACGTCATCATCGACATGGTGTGCTACCGCCGCCGCGGCCACAACGAGGGCGACGACCCGTCAATGACTCAGCCCGTCATGTACTCGCTCATCGACCGCATCCCCTCCACGCGCGCCGTGTACATCCGCGGCCTCGTGGGCCGCGGTCAGCTCACCGAGGACGAGGCCCGCCAGTCCATCGCCCAGTACGAGGCGGAACTGGGGCGCATCCTGGATGAAACCCGCGCGGGCGGTGCCTCCTCAGTGTCCGAGGTGAACCCGGGTAGCCGCACACACGACCCCGCACTGACCGTCGGCGTCGGCGAGGCCGGTGAGTCTCGCGACGAGGAGTGGACCATGCCGGAATCGCAGATGCCCGGCATCGGCATGATGATCGGCTGGACGTCGGCGGCCCCCGCCGAGCAGCTACGCCGCATCGGTCGCGCCCACGTCCGCTTCCCCGACGGCTTCGAACCCCACCCGAAGCTGCGTCAGCTGTGCGAGCGCCGCCTCGAGATGGCGCTGGGCAACAAGCCCATCGACTGGGGCTTCGCAGAGCTCCTGGCGTTTGGCACCCTGCTCATGGAGGGCACCAGCGTGCGGCTGTCCGGCGAGGACGTGGCTCGCGCGACCTTCGTCCAGCGCCATGCCGTCCTGCACGACGCCGACGACGGCCGCGAGTTCACTCCCCTGCGATTCCTCACGGAAAACCAGGCGCGCTTCGACGTGTGGAACTCGCCGCTGAGCGAATACGGCGTGCTGGCCTTCGACTACGGCTACTCGCTGGAGAGCCCCGAAACCCTCACCATCTGGGAGGCACAGTTCGGCGACTTCGCGAACGGCGCTCAGACGGTCATCGACGAGTTCGTCTGCTCGGCGGAGCAGAAGTGGGGCCAGCGTTCCTCGCTGGTCATGCTCCTGCCTCACGGCTACGAGGGCCAGGGGCCCGACCACTCAAGCGCACGCATCGAGCGCTACCTGCAGCTGGCCGCGCAGGACAACATGTGGATCGTCCAGCCCTCCACGCCGGCGAATTACTTCCACATGCTGCGCACCCAGGCCTACAAGCGCCCGCGCAAGCCGCTCATCGCGTTCACGCCCAAGCAGCTGCTGCGCCTGTCTGCCGCGGCCTCACACATCGACGAGTTCACCTCGGGTTCCTTCCAGCCCGTCATCGGCGACACCACGATCACCGACCCGTCGGCGGTCACCCGCGTCCTGCTGTGCACGGGTCGCCTGTACTACGACCTCGCCAAAGAGCGCGCACACCGCGGTGACACATCGACCGCGATTATCCGCCTGGAGCAGCTCTACCCGCTGCCCGAGGCCGAGGTGGCCGAGGCCCTGGCCCAGTACCCGAATGCGACAGTGACATGGGTGCAGGACGAGCCACGTAACCAGGGGGCCTGGCCGCACCTGGCACTCAACCTGTTCCCGTCGCTCGGACGCCCCGTGCGCCTGGTGTCGCGCCCCGAATCCGCGACAACGGCAGCCGGACGTGCCTCGCTTCACAAGGAGCAAGCAGCTACCCTTATTGCGCAGGCCTTCGAAGGCTAGCGACCTCCCTGCGCGCGCCCGGTATTCCGGGCGCGCGCAGGCACACCCGGAAAGGACCACCATGCGCATCTGCTTCATCGGCGACGAGCTCGTCGCGGGCGTCGGAGACCCCCGAGGCCTGGGCTGGGTTGGCCGCGTCAACGCTCACTCGACCTTCGACGTGCCCGCCACATTTTTGACGCTGGCGGTCCCCTCCGAGACAACCAAGCAGATGGCCGCCCGTTGGGAGGCCGAGGTTCTGCCGCGCCTGGCCGACGGAGAACCCCACGGCCTCGTCATCGGGATCGGCCCCGGCGACGTTCCCGCCGGCATCTCCACGGCCCGTTCGCGCCTCAACCTCGCCAACATCACCGACCGTGCGACCTCTCTAGGCATCCCCAGCTTTGTGGTGGGTCCCCCGCCCCTGGCCGGCGTCGACTCCGGTGCCCTCAAAGCACTGGCCTCCTCCTGCTCCGAGGTGTGCGGGCGCCGCGGGATCCCCTTCGTCGACTGCTACACACCCCTGGTCGCCCACGACCAGTGGTTCGAGGACATGGCCGCCTCCATGGCGCGCGGCAAAGACGGCCAGACCCTGCCCGGCCAGGCCGGATACGCGCTCATGGCGTGGATCGTCCAGCATCAGGGATGGTACGAGTGGACGGGCGCAACCCCGACCGACGTCTGAGCACAGGCGCACCCAATTGTCATTATCGTGATGGCTTTGTTCAGCGGTATCTCCACAATCATCGACGCGACATGCAAGGCGCGTTCCGGCGCAACGTCACTAGCCGTCGATGTCTATAGCCACAGCTGGATCATCGTCGACGCGTGAGTGGAATGAACGGCACATGACCAAGGAGAAAGCCACCACGCGCGAGAAGCTTTCCTTCTGCGCAATCATCGTCGCTTTCGTGTCCCTCAATATTGTCCTGGGCTCTTTCTTCTCACCTGGCTCATGGTCGCCGACCGTCCTCACCGCAGCGGCTTCCTATCTGATTGTCTTCATCGTGGTCACAGCTGCTGTCGGCATCCGAGTCCTGTACCGGGATTGGAAGACGCCTCCCCGCCACGGCCTCGGCTACCCAGCCGCGACACTGCCTGCGAACCTCGCTGGACCCGCGCCGACGCCCGCCCGCGCCCAGCCCAGCAGCTGCAAGCGCCCGGCCCCGCCCGCACCGCCAAGCAACTTCGCGACCATTGACGGGGCCATCGCCCACGCCCAGCAATCCGGCTTCGCCATCGTCAACCTGTTCACCACATATACTCCGCTGAGTCGCTTCCGCGACGCCGTAGGTGCCGAAATCATCTACCTGGTTCTCTCCCACATCGCTGAACTCGACAAGTTCGCCTCCACCACAGTGTCCGGCGACGCAACCGACACCGACTGCACACTGGCAATCAGAGTCATCAGCACCGAAGCCGACGCCCTTGCCCAGCGACCGATGGGCGAGATCCGCGCCCTCGCGGAAAGCCAGGGTGGAACCATGGACACCAACGCCCAGGCAGGCACGTGGACGCTCAACGTCCATCTGTCCCTCGGTGAGTCACCGCCCGCATAGATGGATGTGTCCATCTGGCCACGGCCTTGACACCACCAATCCACACAACCAGCGAGACAGCATGAGCAACCAATACCCCTCCCCCAACCCCTCCGATCCGTCCTACCCCAGCCAGGTGCCCCCGTACCAGGGGAACCCGTACCAGGGAGGCACGTACCCGAGGAACCCATACCAGCAGAGAGCGGGAGGCCCCCAGATGCCCGCGTCGCCGGTGCCCCAGCCACCCTCGTATCAGTCGCCCACGTACCGCTCACCTCAGGCACCCGCGTACCCGGCTCCCGGCGCATTCCCGCCCACCGGAGCGGTGAACGGCCCCCAGATGCCCGCCGGAGCGGTGAACGGCCAACAGGCACCTGGCGGGGTGCGAAACGGACAACAGGTGCCCGCCGAGGCGCTGAGCGGCCCCCAGATGCCCGCCAGTGCACCAAACGGACAACAGGTGCCCACGGCCGAGACGCCCGAGGAGGCAGCCCGATTTAAGCGTAAATGGGTCACCTATACCGTCATTTTTCTCATCGCGTTGGTTCCCTTGCTCTTCGTCATCATGATCGGAAACTCCTTTGAGTTCGGTGAGGAGCGACTGTACTGGATCGTTATCACGAGCGCCGTCGAGTTCCTGTTCGCACTCGGATTCTTCCCCTTTTCGGCGGCGGTGCGCCGAGGGATCCGGCAGGTGACCGCGCAGGGTAGGCTCGAGGAGGCGGAGAAACGACGCACGGGCCTGTACCTCTCTGCGCTCATCGCGGTCGTGGTCGCCGGCTACGCGCTCTACAACGGGGTCCCCGCCGCCATGGACGTCGCGGACGGCCAGCAGAGCGTGACCGTCACGTCGTGCAGTTACAAGCAGCACAAAACAGAGAAGAGGCGCGGCCGCCATTCGTCCACCAC
>NZ_CAJPJE010000042.1:0-20344 GCF_905369875.1 Actinomyces sp. ICM47 | reverse complement strand
CGCATAGACTCCGGGCTGGGTGTCCAGGGCCGCTGGATCGCCCTGCGCCGCGGCCTCAACCAGGCTGCCGTGGCCGCCGGCATCGTCACCGTCGCCATGGTCGCGGGCACCAAGTACCTCGGCGGTGCCCTGACCCTGCCCCAGGTGGGCCTGGCCATCGGCATCGCCATGGGTTCCTTCGGCCCGGTTCTCGCTGTCGAAGAGTTCGCCGCCGACCTGGATCAGGCCTTTGCCTCGGCCGCCCGTGTCTTTGCGATCACCGACCGCGCCCCGGCCGTCGCAGATCCTGCCACCCCGGTGCCGCTGACCCCTGGCAACATCGTGATCAGCGACGTAACCTTCGCCTACCCGACGGATGAGGACGCGCCCGCCCCTGCCCCCACCGTCCTGGATGGCGTCAACATCCGCATTCCCGCCGGAAAACGCACCGCTATCGTGGGTACCTCCGGATCGGGCAAGTCGACGCTTGCCTCGCTGCTCACCCGCACGTGGGACCCGGCCTCGGGCACGGTCACTATCGGTGGCACGAACGTCGCCGACGCCTCCCTGACGGACCTGCGCTCCACGGTCGCCTACGCGCCCCAGCGCCCCTACCTGTTTAACGACACGCTGCACGCAAACCTGCTCCTCGCTGCACCCGATGCCACCGACGAGGACCTCGAGTCTGCTCTAGAGGCCGTGGACCTTACCGACTGGCTGGCCACGGAAAAGGACGGCCTGGACACGGTCGTCGGTAACATGGGCGAGCGCCTCTCGGGCGGCCAGCGTCAGCGCCTGGCCCTGGCGCGTGCGCTCCTGCGAAACGCACCCATCTACGTCCTCGACGAGGCCACCAGCCAGGTCGACCCGGCCACCGAGGCGCGCGTGCGCGAGGGCATCGCCCGCGTCGCCGCCGACTCGACGATTGTTGAAATCGCTCACCGCATCAGCGCCGTGCGCGACGCCGACCTGATCATCGTCATGGACGCCGGCCGCGTCATCGAGATGGGCACGTACGCCGAGCTGCGCGCCCGAGGAGGCGCGCTCGCCGCACTTGAGGCCCGCGAAACCGACGCTCAACCTAGCGCCTGACGCACGCAAGCGGCGCGGGGGAGGGGGCGACGGCCTCGTCCCCCGCGTCTTTGTGTGCTCGCTCGCGATAGGATGCACCCTATGGAAAAACTGATCGGCTGGACAAAAGCTGACGCGTGGGGTTCCACGAACGCGATCCCCGAGTTCCTGGGCGCTGCCGCCGGGGACGATCCCGTGTCTGAGGTGTGGTTCGGTACCCACCCGGACGGTCCGACGCTGCTGACGAGCGGCGACACGCTCGCGGAGCATATCGCGGCGGACCCCAAGCGCGCGCTGGGCGGCGGCCTGCTCTACGCCTTCGGCTCGACGCTGCCGTACTTGGCGAAGATCATCGCGCCCGCCCAGACCCTCTCCCTGCAGGTGCATCCGACGAAGGAGATCGCTCGCGAGGGATACCTGCGCGAGGAGGTCCTGGGGATTGAGCGCACGGATCCGCGCCGCGTCTACCGGGACATGAACCATAAGCCGGAGATGATCTACGCGCTCACCGAGTTCAGCGCGCTCGTCGGCTTCCGCGTGCCGCGTAAGGCGCGTGAGCTCCTCGTGGGGCTGGAGGGTGATCTGGCCGAGCGCCTGCGTCACCGCCTCAAGCTCTCGACCGTGCGCGGTGGCCTGCGTTCCCTGGCAACCTGGCTTTTCGACGAGGATTCCCCGGCGACCCCTGAGCGCGTCGAAGAGTTCGTGGCGGCGTGCCGCTGCCGCCTCGCGTCGGGCACGTCCCCCTCGCCGCGCACTGATACGCTCGTGAGCGTCCTGGGGGAGAAGCACCCGGGCGACCCGGGCATTATCGTCGCGTTCCTCATGAACCCGGTGTCGTTGCGCCCCGGCGAGGCCGTCTACATTCCGCCGCGCCAGATTCACGCCTACCAGTCGGGCCTGGGTATCGAGGTTATGGCGTCCTCGGATAACGTCGTGCGCGCGGGCCTGACCCGCAAGTACGTGGATTCCGCGCAGCTCGTGGAAATCACTGAGTTTTCGGCGCTGCCGCCCGTGCGCGTGGCACCCGAGCATCCCTCGGCGACGACGGACCGTTTCCTGGCACCCGCCCAGGAGTTTGATCTGTCCGTGACGACGCTGGCCCCCGGCACGCACACCTCCCGCGTCGATGAGGTGGCCGTGCCCGGTGAGGGTCCGCGCATCATCATCGTGACCTCCGGGTCGGTCACGCTGCACGTGAGCGAGGAGCAGGGCGGAGACAGCGTCGAGCTCGGCCGTGGCGAGGCCGTGTTTGTCTCTGCGGCTGAGCGTCGCGTGTGGGCGTACGGTACGGGTTCGTTCGTTCAGGTTGCTGCCCCCTGATCGGGGTGAGCCGCCGCGTGAGGACGAGGCCGTGGCTGACTCCGTTGTCAAGTCGTCCCACGTGGTGGTCTTGGTTTGTGAAAAAGTCTTCTTCGTCCTGACTTTTCGCCTAAACTAGGGGTCGGGCCTCGGCTCCGCTCGCTGCGACGAGGTCCGATTGTCAATCGCAGTGCGGGTACCGCGTGGGGGTACCCGCACTGCGATTCTCTGTATGCCTCAGAAAACGCCGCTCACCCAGTCGGCCAGGGTCTTACACGTGTCGGCCAGCTCGCCTTCGTGGGCGTCGTACCCGGCCACGATATCTTCCGTGTCGACGTCCTCGTTGTTCACGGCCCACACGGTCGCGGTCTCGCGCGTGACCTCGGGGTGGAACTGCACGCCGAGGGCGGTCCCGTACGAAAAAATCTGCGTGTACTTGTCCGAGCGTGCCCACTCGCGCGCACCGCGGGGCAGCGCGACGATGGCGTCGCCGTGGTCGGCGAAGACCGTGTGGGTCGAGGCCAGGGCCATACGCAGGGGGACAGCTCCGCCTCCGCCCGCCTGATCGTTCGTGCCCCACACCAGGGAGATCACGCCGTATTCTGGACCCGCCGGGTCAGCGACGCTCACGCGCCCGCCGAAAGTCGCAGCAATCAGCTGAGCACCCAGGCAGATGCCGAGGACTCTCACGTTCGCGCGCACGCAACGGCGCACGAGCTGGCGCTCGGCTTCCAGCCACGGCCACGCCTCATCGTCGTAGGCGTTCGCTCGGCCACCCAGCAGGATGAGGGCACTCGGCAGGGGAGCGGCGGCCAAGTCGCTGAGGCGCTGCGGGTCCTCCCAGGCGCGCACCACCTCGTGACCGCCGAGGAAGGCGGACAGCTGACCCACAGGGGCAATCGGGTCGTTTTGAATCACGAGGACGCTCATACACCAATTGTAGTTGCGATCACGCGTATATACCTACCGGCCTTTGAAGAAGAGGAACAGGTGGCGCTCGCGGATCGACATGGCGGTGATTGCGATACCGATGAGCGTCCACGACGCGGCACACAGGCCCTCGGCCCCCACCAAGCGCATGAGGTCGGCGCGATCATCGGGTGCTGCTCCGCTCAGGATCGTGAGGCATATGCCGGAGGTGACGATACAAGCGCCACCCACCCATGCCACGGCCTCGACCAGTTGAAGGACCGTCGTATCCGACGTGCGGAGCCCAGCGTGCAGCGCCGAGGCAATCTCCAGGCGACGCCACCACGTGGCGGCAGCCCCCACGGCCACGCCGATGGCACTCGCGGCGATCCACGCCCACCAGGTTGGCCTGTGCGTTAGTCGTCCGGCCGCGTTAAAAGTCGTCCCACGCGTAGGGTTGACTTGCCAGAACCGGACGGGCCGATGATGGCGGTGAGGGCACCGTCCTCGCAGCGGGCGCTCAGATGGCGGAAGAGCCACGGGCTTGCGGCGAACTTGTGCCCGACGTTGTCTAGCTCGACGGACATGAGCGTCCCTCGACGGCGGAGAGTGGGGAAGCTGGCAGGACGTAGGTTCGGCCGAGCTGAGAGGAAACGATAGAGACGGGGATCGGCGTTCCGCTTGCAAAGACACACGCAGCCGTCGCGTCTCCGATCACTGAGGCCGGCGGGATGACCGTGACGGTGATGGGGGGCGGCGAGCTTCCACGAGACGGGCAGCTGAACGGGTCCATCGCTGCTCCGGGTGGAGCGGACGAAGTCCGTGTATTCGCGCGAGGACAGGATCGTCGCCGTCAGAGTGGGGTCGGTGATGACGCCGTCAGCGGGAACGGGGTAGTCCGTGTCCCCCAGGGTGATGACGTGGTCCGCGGGATAGGCGTCCGGTGGGACGGAGAGGCACAAAGCGTCGCGGGAGTCCTCAAGGGCGAGGAGAACAGTGCTCGTATCGACGCTGTCACCCAGGTGAACGGGAACCGATGAGGGCGACAAACGCGGTGAGGGCGAGCCAGCGGCGAGAAGATGCCATCTCAACTCCTGAGGGTGGTTGTGGTCATTTGCTGGGGTCCTCGAGGCATCGTTGCAAAATGTCGGGCCCCTGAGCTGGGTCGATGAACGGCAGCGCACTTGCGAGAGGTGTTCCGCTCTCGCGAGCGCGCGCGAGCTCTTGGGCCGTGAAGGACGGCTCAACCGCCTTATTACGGATCAAACACTGCGTGTACAGCTCGTTGAAATCCCGGTGATCCGGGTTGACTCGCATGTTGAACTCGAGTGCCTCGATGATCGGCTGACCGGCATCGCTGGAACAGGCGGAGACGAAGCGCTGTTGCTGTTCCTCAGAGATGGAGGAGCCAACCGGCTGATCGGGGACGCTCAGCGTGCCGCTCGGGCCAAAAGACGCGCCGCTCACGCCCTTGTCCGCCAGACAGCTGAGCACACGCTGACGCATGTCCTGGAGTTCTGCCTCGCTGATGGAAGAGTCGGCGAGGACGGATTGGACAAACTCGTTGGACGCCCACTCACTGCGCGCCTGCTCAATGTCGGCCGCCCACGGCCCCTCCGCCGCGGGCGTGGCCTGCTGGCAGCCGCATACTGTGGCGACGACGACAACAACGGCTGCGAGCAGACCAGCGCGCGAATGGATGAAGTGCGTGCCCTCCCTGTTGTGCGCTCCCATGATGTTCTCCCTTGAACAGTTGGAATCCGGGTGCCTTCTCCCAGGATAGCGAGGAAGCGACTCCGTCACCTGTATGACAGGAAGGTGAGTTGGGTGCTCGGCATGCACATGCCCCGGACGTGCCGCAGCCCCCAGTCCTGGAACCCGACGCGGCGTGCGATCCCCACCGCGGCGAGCCGACCCAGGATTGGGGGCTGCAACACGTATTTAATTGTGTGAGGCAAAGCTCAAAGAATGGGGAGCTTTGCCTGAGAAAAGCCTGGGAAAGGCGCGCGGGGTGGATGAGCATCCACCCCGCGCGCCCCAAGTAAGCAATCAGGCGATCACTTCGATGCGAGGCGAGCGCCCTGCGCCAGCGCCTCCAGCTTCGCCCACGCAATCGACGGGTAGATACGTCCGCCCAGTCCGCAGTCTGTCGATGCCACGACGCGCTCGTCGCCCACAATGTCCGCGAACTGGCGGATACGCTGCGCCACCAGCTCCGGATGCTCCACGACGTTCGTCGAGTGCGACACGACGCCCGGGATCAGGTACTTGCCCTCGGGCAGCGGGGTATCGCGCCAGATCGTCCACTCGTGCGCGTGGCGAGCATTCGCTGCCTCGAACGTCAAGCCGTTCGCGTTGACCAGCAGGGCCAGATCCACGATGTCCTTGAACGCAATATCCGTCGTGTGCGGGCCGTGCCACGAACCCCAGCACACGTGGAAACGCACCAGAGACGGGTCAATGCCCTCCAACGCGTGGTTCAGCGCGTCAATACGCACGCGCGAGAACGCGCGGTAATCCTCAACCGACGGCTCCGGGTTCATCTGATCCCAGCCCTCCGCGATATCCGGCGCGTCAATCTGCACCGTCAGGCCCGCGTCCGTAATGCGCTTGTACTCCTCGCGCAGCACATCCGCGCACGCCCACACCACGGCCTCGTCGTCCTCATAGAACGCGTTAGCCACGCGAGCCGCCGAACCCGGCGAAATCGCCGCCACGAAACCATCCGACACGGGCTTGCCCGCCGCCGCAAGCGCGTGCTTCGTCCCCGCGATATCGCGCTCCACGGCCTCGGCACCGATGTAGGTCAGCTCACCTGTGATCGTCGGGAACGCAATCGGGTTGCGGTTCGCGATGTGAATGCCCGAATCCGGATCCGCGTACGCGTCCGCGAAACGCTGCCAGTCGCGGCGCTCAGCAAACGATGAGAAAGACAGACGGCCATCGCGGCCGGCCGGGGGACGCACATCGAAACGCTGCACATCCTCAAAGGACAATCCGCCGAAACGCGAGAAGGAATACGTCCACCACGCGCCGTAATCAACCGTGTCGATCATCGCGTGGCCGTACTCGCCGTCGTTGACGATATCCAGGCCGATCTCGGCCTGACGCTTCACAACGCCGTCAACCTGATCCTGCAGAAGCGACGTGAAATCAGCGTCGCCAAGCGAGCCCTCGCGGCGCGCGCGATTCGCCTCAATCAGCTCGGGGGTGCGGGGCAGGGAACCAACATGAGTGGTGCGAATGGTCATCGCAGTCCTTTCTCTTCACTGTGCCCTCAGACTACGTTTCGCGCGTCGAGAACGAGGGTAAATGTCCACACCCTGACCAATGCGATCAGCCACTCATGAGGCGAGACGCGAATTCGTGCACGCGTCCCTTGCGTTTTCCTTGACATCGCGCCAGCAAGCGTCCACACACTGACACGGTGTCTCGCCGGGCGAAGCACCCGGAATGCCGCGCGAAAACCCCCCGCACCCAGCCCAGGCCTCGTCCACGAGACGAAACCCGCACGGAAACGCGGCGCGCACGCTCCTACTGTGGAGTCATTACACGGCAACAGAAAGGCACATCATGAGTCGCCCGCTGCGCTCGGCAACATCCACCCAAGGCCGCAACATGGCCGGAGCTCGCGCCCTGTGGCGCGCCACCGGCATGACAGACGGCGACTTCGGCAAGCCAATCATCGCCATCGCCAACTCCTACACCCAGTTCGTGCCCGGCCACGTGCACCTGAAGAACATGGGCGACCTCGTCGCCGGAGCCATCGAAGCAGCCGGCGGCGTCGCCAAGGAATTCAACACGATCGCCGTCGACGACGGCATCGCCATGGGCCACGACGGCATGCTCTACTCCCTGCCCAGCCGCGACCTCATCGCCGACTGCGTCGAAACCATGGTTAACGCGCACCGCGCCGACGCCCTCGTGTGCATCTCCAACTGCGACAAGATCACGCCCGGCATGCTCCTGGCCGCCATGCGTCTGAACATCCCCACCATCTTCGTCTCCGGTGGCCCCATGGAATCCGGTGCCGCTGTCGACGGCGTCGTCGAGCACCGCCTCGACCTCATTGACGCCATGGTCATGGCCGTTGACGACTCCGTCAGCGACAACCAGCTGGCCAGCATCGAAGCCAACGCGTGCCCCACCTGCGGCTCCTGCGCAGGCATGTTCACCGCGAACTCCATGAACTGCCTCAACGAGGCCATCGGCCTGGCCCTGCCCGGCAACGGCACCACCCTGGCCACCCAGATCGAACGCAAGAAGCTCTTCACCGAGGCCGGCGCGCGCATCGTCGACATGTGCCGCGCCTACTACGACAATGAGGACGACTCCGTTCTGCCGCGCTCCATCGCCACGAAGGAAGCCTTCGAGAACGCCATGAGCCTGGACGTGGCCATGGGCGGCTCCACCAACACCGTCCTGCACATCCTCGCCATCGCTAACGAGGCCGGCGTCGACTTCACGCTCGACGACATCGACGCGATCTCGCGCCGCGTGCCCTGCCTGTGCAAGGTGGCCCCCAACTCCACGACCTACCACATCGAGCACGTCCACCGCGCCGGCGGCATCCCCGCCCTGCTCGGCGAACTGGACCGCGCGGGCCTGCTCCACCGCGACGTGCACTCCGTCCACTCCTCCAGCCTGGCCGACTGGCTGGGTGCGTGGGACGTGCGCAGCGGGAGCGCCACCGATGAGGCCAAGCACCGCTTCCTCGCCGCCCCCGGCGGCGTGCGCACCACCCAGGCCTTCTCGACCGCCAACCTCTTCGAGTCCCTCGACACCGACTCTGAGGCCGGCTGCATCCGCTCCGTCGAGCACGCCTACACGAAGGACGGCGGCCTGGCCGTCCTCTACGGCAACATCGCCGCCAACGGCGCGATCATCAAGTCCGCCGGCATCGACGAATCCCTCTTCCACTTCGTCGGCAAGGCCTTCGTCGTCGAATCCCAGGAGGAAGCCGTCGAAGCCATCCTCAGCAAGCAGGTCACCGAAGGCGACGTCGTCGTCATCTTGTACGAGGGCCCCAAGGGCGGCCCCGGCATGCAGGAAATGCTCTACCCGACCTCCTACCTCAAGGGCCTGGGACTGGGCAAGAAGTGCGCGCTCATCACCGACGGCCGCTTCTCCGGCGGCACGTCCGGCATCTCCATCGGACATATCTCGCCCGAGGCCGCGGCCGGCGGCGCGATCGGCCTCGTGCGCACCGGCGACGAGATCGAAATCGACGTCAACAACCGCGTCCTGCGCGCGAACGTGAGCGACGAGGAACTTGAGCGCCGCCGCGCCGAGAAGGGCACCGCCCCCTGGAAGCCCTCCAAGCCTCGCCCCCGCAAGGTCTCCGACGCCCTGCGCGTGTACGGCATGCTCGCAGCGTCCGCCGACAAGGGCGGCGTGCGCGTCCTACCCGACTGGGCGTGAGCGAAGCGCCTACAATCGTGGGCATGCATGGAGAGTACAAAGTCCCCGGAGGCAAGCTCGTTGTCGTCGACACCGACGTGGAGGAAGACCGCCTCGCGCGCGTGAGCGTGTCGGGCGACTTCTTCCTCGACCCCGACGACGCGCTCACCCGGATCACCGCGTCCCTCGAAGGGGCCCCGGCCTCGTCGAGCGCCAAGGACCTGGCCGCGCGCGTCGCCGGTGCCCTCCACGAGGGCGACACTCTCATGGGCGTGACCCCCGAGGCCGTCGGCATCGCCGTGCGCCGCGCCCTGGGTGCCGCCCTGTCGTGGGACGACATCGACTTCGACGTCATCCACGGCCCCGTCGTCGACCCGATGATCAACGTCGCCATGGACGAAACCCTGGTCGAGGACGTGGCCGCGGGGCGTCGCAAGCCCTTCATGCGCCTGTGGGAGTGGAACGGACCGCAGGTCGTCATCGGCTCCTTCCAGTCCTACCAGAACGAAATCCAGCAGGACGGGGTCGACCGGTACGGCATCACCGTGTCGCGGCGCGTCACCGGCGGCGGTGCCATGTTCATGGAACCCGGCAACTGCATCACCTACTCGCTCGTCATCCCCACCGCCCTCGTGGAGGGAATGAGCTTCGAGCAGGCCTACCCCTACCTTGATCAGTGGGTCATGGAGGTCCTCGACAAGCTGGGCATCAAGGCCACATACGTGCCGCTCAACGACATCGCCTCCGAGTTCGGCAAGATCGGCGGCGCCGCGCAGAAGCGCTGGGCGAACGGCTACATGGTCCACCACGTGACCATGGCCTACGACATCGACGCCATCAAGATGAACGAGGTCCTGCGCATCGGCATGGAGAAGATCCGTGACAAGGGCACCCGCAGCGCCGTCAAGCGCGTGGACCCCATGCGTTCCCAGACCGGCCTTCCCCGCGAGGAAATCCTTCAGGCGTTCTTCGACCACTTCAAGGAGAAGTACAACGCCACGGTCGGCACCATCACCGACGAAGACCTTGAGGTCGCACGCGCTCGCTGCGAAACGAAGTTCGCGCGCGAGGAGTGGGTGCACCGCATCCCCTGAGAGTTCGGGTGCTTCGCTCGCTTGGTGTGAGCCGGGCGTTCCCGTTGCCCGCTCCGGTCCTCGTTCACGTTCATTGACGAGGCCGGAGCAGGTTGTCGCGTTCCCGCGCGGCTGCGCGCGTGACAGCGTCCGAGAATCGGTGTCGGAGTAACATGGACACATGTCGAGCGAAGCAATGCAGCCGAAACACGAAACCTTCAGGCTTTCCGAATTGCGTGACCTGGTGGCGACGGGGCGAGTGCGAATCCCCGACTTTCAACGTTCCTTCCGGTGGACGAACCAAGACGTCGTTGCCCTCTTTGATTCCCTTCACCATGGGTATCCAATCGGGAACCTGCTCATGTGGAAACGTGAGGCCCCGGCGCAGCGGCTCACCGTTGGTTCCATCGATAT
Organism: Actinomyces sp. ICM47; assembly: GCF_905369875.1. Classification (NCBI taxonomy): domain Bacteria; kingdom Bacillati; phylum Actinomycetota; class Actinomycetes; order Actinomycetales; family Actinomycetaceae; genus Actinomyces; species Actinomyces sp. ICM47. The sequence goes on along the minus strand of NZ_CAJPJE010000042.1, from coordinate 10,199 downwards.
CGACGCCCCTCAGCGCCCGGACGCACTATGGCTCGTCGACGGGCAGCAACGCGTGACGAGTATCATCAACGCGATGGACGCCGGCAGCCAACGAGATGCTCGTTTTGCGGTTGGGTACGACCTGGAAAATGCCTGCGTTGTTTCAACTCTGGGGCGTCATTCTCGCGCCGTCATGCCGCTCTTTCGTCTCTTCGACTTTGTGAGCGCTTGGCAGTGGTTCGAGGAGAACACCGAATTCCAAGCGCTGCGCGGTCGTTACCAGGAGGCATTCAATACCTTTAACGCCGTGAGTGTTCCGGCGACCGTGCTGGAGGGAGCGGACGAGGATAAGCTCCGAGTCATCTTTGATCGCATCAATCAGAGCGGTAAGAAGCTCAAGTCTTTCGAGGTGTTTGAAGCGCTCAACAGCTCTGTATCCGATGGGCGTACTCTGCGCTCGATTTCGGATGCTGTGGCTCGCTCAACGAACTTTGGTTTACTTTCGGAAGATCAAGTCCTCAATGTGTTGAAGGCGCGTCGAAACCCAGACTATATGCGCGATGTACGCGATGAATTTGGGGATGAACGACGTAAAAACTCCGATTTCCCGGATGAGGACCGCGACGAAGCGTACGCCCAGACGGAGTTCGTCCTGAAGCGAGCGACGCGATTCCTGCAAGACAATTGTTGTATTCCACATGTTACGTTACTGCCGTACAGCGCGATTCTGGTGGTGGTGTCGCGGTTCTTCGCGTTGTTCCCCGAGCCGAAGAGGCGTAACAAAGAGCTGTTGAAACGGTGGGTGTGGCGGACCATTGTAAAGACCATTGAGGGCACTATCAGTAGCGGGAACGTCCAGACGCGGACTTTCCTGAAGAGTGTGCGGCGTGGCGACGAATCGGATTCTGTTCAGGGACTACTGGAAAGCGTCGGTGAGAGAGTGACGGCAGATCGCATCGCGATCCCGACTGCGAGAATGAACCGTTCGGACGCGAAGGCATGTGTGTGTGCCATGTGGTCCCATTACATGCGTTCGGAGGACTGCACCGGGCAAGCTCTGACAGCCTTGTTCGATTCGCTCGTTGGAGACTACGGCAGCGCGGCTGATCTCCTCGTAGATTACGTCGGGCATGACCGCATGGGTGAGGACAGTGGCGGCAGCTATTCATCGCTCGCCAATAGAATTTTGCTGGTTAATGAGGACGCGAGGCAGGATGAGGATGCGTTGCGGGCATTTATGACTGCGCATTTGGACATGCTCATGCTTCCCGAGGGGACAGAAGAGAGCGAACATCAGATGGATCCCGAGGAGTTGATCAGTCGGCGTGAGGAAGTGGTCTCCGCGCGGGTCAACGAGTTCTTCGATTCGATGATGGCGTGGGATTACGTGGCCTTTGCCCCCGTTGAATTGACGTGAAAGGAACACAGATGTCGCTCTATTCGCCCGACGTTGAGTTTCGTGTTCGCCTGCATGGCATCGACATCGGGACAATCTCGTGCTACTCGTCCAAGAGTTCGTTTCGGTTCTCCGACGACTACTACTGGCGCGTGGATCGGCCTGTTCTTGGCTTCTGGTTCGAGAATGGGATGCGCCGTGAGGCGGGGGTGAAGGGACGCTCTGTTCTTCCGCTGTGGTTTTCTAATCTCCTGCCTGAAGGGTTGCTTCGAACGATTGTGTGTGCTCAGCATGGGCTGAGCGAAGAGGATGAGCCGGGAATTCTCAGCGCCCTCGGCGATGATTTGCCGGGAGCTGTCACGGTGTCCCGTATCGGGGATCCTGTTCGGGGTTCGGCGGATGACGCCTTGCGATCCGGTGATTTCGCGTCGTCCTCAGCGGATTCGCTGATTCGTGCATCCATTGCCGGCAATGTCCTGAAGTTTTCGATGAAGTCCCGTGATCAGCGCCTGACGTTGCCAGGCAGCGTCGAGTATGGAGACCATATCGTCAAGCTGCCTCCGCCGAATGAGTACGACGCGCTTGTCCATAATGAGTTCTACGTGATGTCGCTCGCCAAGGCGTGTTGCATTGAGGTTCCTGACTTCGATCTTGTGCATCGGGAGAACGTCGAGATTGCGCCCTCCGATTGGGTAACAACCGAGGAATACGCATTCAGCATTGCGCGCTTTGACAGGAGCGATCAAGGCCGTGTCCATATGGAGGATTTCTGTCAGGCGGGTAATCTGCCGGGATTTCAGCGGTCGAAATATCAGAGTTCGGTCGAGTACGTGATGAAGGTCGCGTACCGGAATTACGATCTGCCGTCGCTTGTTGAGTGTGTCCGTCGGACGGTATTCAACATGTTGTGTGGTAACGATGATGCGCATCTGAAGAATTGGAGCCTTGTGTATCCCGACCGTCGCAATGGTGTTCTCTCGCCCGCCTATGACCTGGTGTGTACGGCCGTTTATTTTGATCGGCCCCAGGACATGGCGCTCAAGCTCAGTGGCAAAGAGATCTCTGCGGATATCTGTCTGGATGATTTCCGCAGGATCGCTGATATGTGTCGTGTCGAGCGAGGTGTCATCGAAGAAGCTGTTCGCTCAATGATCGCCGCGTACGGCGAGGCACTGGACAAGGTCGAGGTGCCGACTCGTCTCACGAGCATCAACGTCAGGGGACGGAGCATCGACCTGCGTCCCTGGCTCCGTGAGCGCTATCAACGCCTGTCGGTGTCTCTACTGTCCTAGCGTGGTTGGCGCGGCGTCCTCGGGAATCGTGCGCGGCTTGTCCGGGGTGTGGGGGACGAGGCCGGGGCGGGTTGTCGCTTAGAAGAGCTGGAGTGCGCGTACTCCGTGGATGACAAGCTCGACGCCGATAACGAGGATCAGGAAGCCCATGATACGCACGATCGCGCCGACGCCAGTAGGTCCCAGCCTGTCGATCCAGGGCGTCGCGTAGCGCAGAAGCAGTGCGATGGCGGCGGCCGTGATGAGGATGCCCAGGACGATGCCGACGTGAAAACTGACGGCGGTGTTGCGGGCGGCCAGCGCAATAACGACACCGATTGAGCCGGGACCCGCGATGAGGGGCAACGCCATGGGGGAGAAGGAGACGTCCGCCTTGGCTGTCGCGTGTTGAGCCTCCTCGTGGGTGGCGCGGCGCTTGTTTTCCAGCATCGAGAAACCCGAGTGCGCGACGACCAGGCCACCGGCGATTTGCAGGGAGGGCAGGTCGAAGCCGAAGAAACGCATGATGAGTGAGCCGCTGATAGCGAACACTGTGAGGATCGCAAAGACGTAGATGCCGGTCTTCCACGCCTGGGAGCGCACCGCTGCTGGGTCGTCGGCGGCGGTCAGGCCCGCGAAGGCGGCGAGGCCTCCGATTGGGTTGGTGATCGGAGCGAGTGCCAGGATCGTCGCTGAGATTCCTGCGAGAATGGTCGTCATGCTCTCAATCTTAAGTGCCGCGTGTGCGGGCGTGTGGTCCGTCTCGTTAGAGGCGGCGAGCGCCGAAAATGGCTGTTCCCAGGCGTACGATGGTCGCCCCTTCGGCGATGGCCCACTCAAGGTCTTGGCTCATGCCCATCGACAGCGCCAGCTCGGACTCTTCGATGCTCAGGCGCACCGCCGCCTCGTCCCTGATGTCGCGCAGCTGCGCGTAGGCGGCGCGCACGTCGGCTTCGACGGAGGAGTTCAGGCCCACCGTCATGAAGCCCGCGAGCTGGAGGTGAGCCGAGGCCTCGACCGTATCGATGAGCCGCGCGACGTCGGCGGGCGCGCATCCGTGCTTCGTAGCCTCGCCCGACACATTCACCTCGACAAAGACGGGGAAGGGGCCGGTGGCGCGCGTGTCGATCTTCGCAGCCAAGGCGGGGGAGTCCAGCGACTCGATTGCATCCACGCAGGCCAGTGCGTGATTGATCTTGTTGGACTGGAGAGGACCGATCAGGTGGAGGCGGGCACCGGGCACCTCGCGGATCGCGTCCACCGTCGCGCGCGCCTCCTGTACCCGGTTGTGGCCCAGCAGGATCGGCAGCCCCGCCTCGGCGAGTGCAGTTGCGGCGGCGCGGCACTCCTCGGGTGTGCGCGTCTTGACCGCCAGCTCCAACGTCACGGAATCGGTGCGGCCACACGCGGAGGTGGCGCTGTCGATGCGGTCGCGGGCGGCGGCGATGGACTCGGGAATACTCATGGCCTCATGGTACGCGGGCGTGGCTTTCGGGGTTCAATCAGGGGCGTCTCAGGGCTGGCAGGGGCCTGTCACGTGGCACACTAGAATGTTCGCGACACATGGAAAGGACAAACAAAAGCAATGCGTACCCTGCTCAACATCATCTGGTTCTTCTTCGGAGGACTCCCGCTCTTCCTCGGATATGTGATGGCGGGCATCATCTCCTGCATTTTCATCGTGACGATCCCTGCGGGCGTGGCCTGCTTCCGCATCGCCGGTTACGTGCTGTGGCCCTTCGGCAAGCGCGTCGTCGACAAGCCGAACGCGGGCGCTGGCTCGGCCCTCATGAACATCGTGTGGTTCCTTGTCGCGGGCCTGTGGCTCGTCATCGGGCACATCACGACCGCTGCCGCGCAGGCCGTCACGATCATCGGCATCCCGCTGGCTATCGCCAACCTCAAGATGATTCCGATCACCTGCTTCCCCTTCGGTAAGGTCGTCATCCACGACCCGACTGCGTCCATCCTCTGACGCGTCCTACACTGGGGTCATGGCTCGTAAACACAGCAAGGACCACGGCGGTGGCCCCACCCGCGCCATCGAGGCGCTCACGGCGGCTGGCGTTGCTTTTACTATCCACGAGTACGAGCACGACCCGGCCGCCCGGGCGTTCGGTGAGGAAACGGTCGAGAAACTGGGCATCGACCCCACGCAGGCCTTCAAGACGCTCATGGTGCGCCTGGAACCCACCGGCGAGTTCGTCGTCGGCTGCGTGCCTGCCCTGGCTCACCTGTCCATGAAGCTGATCGCCAAAGCCGCCGGTGCCAAGAGCGCCGCCATGGCCGATCCGGCCGTCGCGCAGCGCCGCACCGGCTACGTCGTGGGCGGCATCAGCCCGCTCGGGCAGACGACCTCGCATCGGCTTTTCATTGATTCGGCGTGCCTGGACCACGAGACCATGATCGTCTCTGGCGGGCGCCGAGGCCTCAGCGTCGAGCTGAGTCCCCTGGATCTCGTCGAACTGACGAACGCGGAGGTCACGGACCTCGCGCAGGTCTGACCCCGGCCTCGTCCGGTTTCCGTCCGGCCCCCGGACGGAGGATGGAATGCGGGGGCGAGCTGTCACGTTGTTTTACTCGGCGGAAAGCCGCATGCGTCAAAATAGGCCCTGCGGTAGATTCGCCTGGTATCCACGGACCGCCGGCCCGTCCCGACACGAAAGTGCCCCGCATGACAGCTCACAAGCCCCTCGCCCTCACCGCCGCGACTATCGCTGCCGCCATGGCGCTCGCGGCCTGCTCGTGCGGTGCCTCCACCGATCCCAACACCATCGAGATCGGCTCGCTCTACGAACCCGTCAATCTCTCCAACATCGCGGGCGGTGGCCAGGGCGTCACCGAGGCACTCAACGGTAATGTCTACGAGGGTCTGTTTTTCCTCGCCGACGACGGCACGATTCAGCCCCAGCTGGCCACCTCCTACGACGTGAGCGAGGATGGCCTGACCTACACCTTCCACCTGCGTGATGGCGTGACCTTCTCCGACGGCTCTTCCTTCGATGCAGCCGACGCCGTGCATTCGATCAACCGCGTCCTGGCCGAGGACTCCCAGTCCGCGCGCAAGTCGCAGCTGGCTGTCATCAACTCGGTCGAGGCCACAGATCCCCAGACGCTGACCGTGACGCTCTCGCAGCGCTCGATCTCCCTGCCCTACAACCTGTCCTACCTGTGGATGGTTCCCGAGGGCTTCGACTCGCAGACCGAGACTGACGGCACCGGCCCCTATACGCTGGACGCGTGGACGAAGGGCTCGACCCTCGCCCTCAAGGCCCGCGACGGCTACTGGGGCGACGCCCCCAAGAACGACGCGGTCACCTTCCACTACTACACGGACGCCACCGCGATGACGAACGCCCTGAGCGCGGGCGACATCGACATCATCACGTCCCTGCAGTCCCCGGATGCGCTGGCCACCTTCCAGGGCAACTCGGACTTCGTGGTCTCAGAGGGCACCTCCACGACGAAGGAGCTGCTTGCCTTCAACGACGCGCAGGCCCCCTTCAACGATGCGCGCGTGCGCCAGGCCATCTACTCGGCCATCGACCGCGAGAAGCTCCTTGAGTCCATCTGGGGCGACGCCGGACAGGTGATCGGATCGATGGTTCCCCCGTCGGACCCATGGTACGAGGACCTGACCTCCGTCAACCCCTACGATCCCGAGCGCTCCAAGTCGCTGCTGGCCGAGGCCGGGGCTGAGGGCCTGAGCTTCACGCTCGACACACCCTCCTACGACCCGCACCCCACGGTCGCCGAGTTCATCAAGTCCGAGCTGGCAAAGGTGGGCGTGACCGTCACGATCAACACGATCACCGCCGACGAGTGGTACTCGAAGGTCTACAAGGAGCACGACTTCCAGGCGACCCTCCAGGAGCACGTCAACACGCGCGACGTCGTGTGGTACGGCAACCCGACGTTCTACTGGGGCTACAACAACGAGGCCGTGACCGCTCTCATCGACGAGGCCGAACAGGCCTCCACCGAGGACGAACAGACCGAGAAGCTGCGCGCCGCCAACGAGCAGATTGCGGCCGACGCGGCCAGCGCCTGGCTCTATCTCTACCCGCAGATCGTCGTCGCGCGTTCGAACGTGTCGGGCTACGGCGTGAACGGCCTGAACTCGCAGTTTGTCGTCTCGGGCATTTCTAAGAACTGATGACTCGGTACCTGCTGCGGCGCACGGGGCTGCTGATCCTCACCGGATCGGCAGCTCTCGTGGCGATTTTCGTTCTCCTGCGTCTCCTGCCGGGTGATCCGGCGAATGCGCTTTTGTCGGGCACGGCCACACCCGAGCAGATTGAGGCGGCCCGCCGCCAGGTGGGTTCGGACCTGCCGTGGTGGAGCCAGTTTGGTGAGTGGGCCTCGTCGCTGCTACGCGGCGACCTGGGCACCTCGTTCACCTCAGGTTTGAGCGTGAACGATCAGATTGCATCGCGCATGGCGGTGACGCTGCCGCTGACCCTGGCGGCCTTTGGAATTTCCTTGATCCTGGCGATTGTGCTGGGGTACGTGGCCGCACGTGCGCGCCGCTCCTGGGCGGGAACGGTGATTTCTGCTCTCGCGCAGCTGGGCATCGCCGTGCCCGTGTTCTGGATTGGCATGCTCCTGGTCCTGGCCTTCGCGGTGAACCTGCACTGGCTGCCCGCCTCGGGTTTCCCGGCGCGCGGGTGGACGAACGGCGCGCAGGCGGTGCGCGCCCTCGTCCTGCCGACCCTGACGATCGTCTTAGTGTCCACGGCCTCGCTCACGCGCTACACGCGCAGCGCCGCCCTGGACGTGCTCGACGCGCCCTTCCTGCAGTTCGCGCGCTCCCTGGGTGAGTCGCGCGGCGAGGCGATGGTGCGCCACGGCCTGCGCGTCGCCTCGATCCCAGTCATCTCTATCGCTGGCATCGAGCTGGCGACCACGTTCATCGGCGCGGTCGTCGTCGAGCAGGTCTTCGCTCTTCCCGGCCTCGGCTCGATGCTGACGACCGCGATCGCCCAGCACGACTACCCATCGATTCAGGGGGTTCTCCTCGTGTCGACGACCCTTGTCCTCGTCATTGGTTTCGCCGCGGACGTCCTGCAGCGCGTCATTGACCCGCGCCTGCGCTCCACCCTCAGCACGGGAAGTCGCCCGTGAACGCCCGTCGCATCCCGCTGTCCCTCGTCGTCGGCGCGCTCCTGGTGGGTGTGCTCGCGCTCATAGCCCTCGTCTCGCTCGCGTGGCTTCCGTACCCGATCGAGGACACGAGCGGCGGACGCCTCGAAGGTTTTTCTGCCGACCATCTCCTCGGCACGGACCGCCTGGGCCACGACCTGGCCTCGCGCATGATGGTGGGCGCGCGCATCGCCCTCGTCGTCGGCCTCGGAGCCGTCGCGGTTGCCACCCTCATCGGTGTGAGCGTCGGCCTGGTGATCGCGCTGGCCCGCCCGTGGGTGGACGACGTGGCTTCGGCGCTGCTCGACGTGCTCATCGCCTTCCCGACGCTGCTCCTCGCGATGCTCATCGTCGCGGGCTTCGGTGCCTCCCTGGCCACGGTCACCGTCGCGATTGGCGTGGCCGCCTCGGCCGTCGTCGCGCGCCTGACACGTATCCTGGCCCGGCGCGTCCTTGCCGAGCAGTACGTGCTGGCCGCGCGTACCTCGGGCGTGTCCACGTGGGGGATCCTCACCCGCCACGTGCTGCCCAACATCTGGCCGACCCTGGCCACGAACCTGGCCGTCACGATGGGTGGTGCCATCCTCGCCGAGGCCGGCCTGTCCTACCTGGGTCTGGGCGCGCCCCCGCCGAACGCCTCCTGGGGCCGCCTCCTCCAGGATGCGCAGGCAACCTTCACGACGCAGCCCCTGGGCACCATCGCCCCGGGCGTCGCGATCGTCGCTTTCGTCCTGGGAACTAACCTCGCGGCCGACGGCCTGCGTTCCCTCATCGACCCCACCCAGGGAGGTGCTAAGTGAGCCTGTCCATCACCGACTTGAACGTGTGGATCGGGGACGCGCACATCCTGCGCGGCATCACCCTGGAGGTGCCCGACGGCCAGCACGTCGGCATCATTGGGTCCTCTGGCTCGGGCAAATCCATGCTGTCCCTGGCGATCATGGGACTGCTGCCCGAGGGCGCGCGCGTGGAGGGCTCGATCCGCTGGAATGGCCGCGAGCTCGTGGGTGCCTCCGAGCGGGAGCTGCGCTCGCTGCGCGGCTCACAGATCTCCATGATGTTCCAGGACCCCGCGACCTCCCTCGACCCGCTCATGCGGCTCGGCAAGCAGATCGCCCTGCCGCTGCGCCGCCACCGCGGCCTGCGAGGCGCCGCCCTGCGTGAGGCCATCGACCGCGCGCTCGCCGAAGTCGCCCTGCCCGACCCGGCGCGCATCGCCCGCTCCTTCCCGTACGAGGTCTCGGGTGGCCAGCGTCAGCGCGTCGCCCTGGCCATGACGCTCGCCGCATCGCCCTCCCTGCTCATCGCCGACGAACCCACGACCGCGCTCGACGTCACCGTCCAGCGCACCGTCCTGGACCTGCTCGACGAGGTCACTCGCGAGCGAGGCGTCAGCCTCCTGTTCATCAGCCACGACCTGCCCGTCGTCGCGCGCATGGCCGACCGCGTCATCGTCGTGGACGCCGGCCGCATCACCGACGACGTGCCCGTCGAGGTCATCCGCTCCGCGCCGGACACACTCTCCGGCTCGGCACGCTCCATCGCGTCCGCCGCGCGCGCACTCGACTCCGTGTTCGAGCGCATCGGTGCCGTCCGCCCCGACTCCCAGCCCGGCCACGCGCCCGACGAGGCGGGGGAGCGCGAGGGGGAGCCTGCCTCGTCGACCGATAACGAAGGGAACGCCCATGAGTGAGCCGATCCTGAGCGCCCGAGGAGTCTCCTTCCGATACTCGGGTAGCGACGCTGGTCTGGATGACGTCAGCGTCGAGGTGCGCGCAGGCGAGTCCGTTGCCCTCGTTGGCGAGTCGGGCAGTGGCAAGACGACGCTCGCCCGCGTGCTTCTCGGGCTTCTCGCGCCGAGCGCGGGCGAGGTGCTGCTGGATGGTGAGGCTGTCCGCTCCTCCTCGAAGTCCTCGATGCGCACGCTGCGCCGCGGCGTCCAGACCGTCTTCCAGGACCCGTTCTCCTCCCTGGATCCGCGGATGACAATCGGCGCGTCCATCGCAGAGCCCCTCCACGCCCTCGGGGTTTCACGCGGGCAGGAGGCTCGCGCTCGCGTGCGCGAGGTCCTCACCGACGTCGGCATCGACCCGGCGCGCGCAGGGGAGTACCCAGGCTCGTTCTCGGGCGGACAGCGCCAGCGCATCGCGATCGCCCGCGCACTCGCGCCCGCGCCGCGCGTCCTGATCGCCGACGAGCCGGTTTCCGCGCTCGACATGTCTACGCGTGCCTCCGTCCTGGACTTGCTGGGGTCGATCACGCGTGAACGCGGCATGGCCCTCGTGCTCGTGTCCCACGACCTGGCAACCGTCGCCTCCACGTGCGACCGGATCGCCGTCATGCAGGAGGGACGCATCGTCGAGGCCGGGGATACCCGGCAGATCATGTCCGTCCCGCGCGAGCCCTACACG
>NZ_CAJPJE010000041.1:0-22022 GCF_905369875.1 Actinomyces sp. ICM47 | reverse complement strand
TTGGACGCGTTTAATGGTAGTCGTTATGCGGCTTGCTGTAGGGCCTGATCCCGGTATTCTGCTGGGGTCAGGCCCTTGAGCTTTACTTGGCGTCTTGTTGTGTTCCAGTAGGTGATGTAGGCGTTGAGGTCGGCTTTGAAGCTTTCGAAGGTTTGCCAGTCTTGGCCGCGGAAGAATTCGTCCTTGAGGTGCCCGAAGACCTGTTCGGTGGCGCCGTTGTCGATGCAGTTGCCTTTGCGTGACATGCTCTGGATGAAACCGTTCTCGGCGAGCGCGTTGATGTAGGCCTTGTGTTGGTACTGCCATCCCATGTCTGAGTGCAAGATCGGCTCGGCTCCTTGGGGCTTGGCGTCCATGAGCATGTGGAGCATCTCTTGTTGTTGGGCCAGGTCGGGGCGCATGGAGATGGAGTGGGCCACGATCTCTTTGCTGGCGAAGTCGTAGACCGGCGCGAGGTAGGCCTTACCGAAGGAGAGCTTGAACTCGGTGACATCGGTACCCATCTTCTGCCAGGGCCTATCGGCTTTGAAGTCGCGGCCGATGATGTTGTCGAAGCTTTGTCCCACCTCCCCCTTGTAGGAGTTGTACCTGTGGTACTTCCTCTCGCGGCGTATGCCGCAGCGCAGCCCCATCTCGCGCATCATCTTCAAGACCGTCTTGTCAGCGATGCGTGCTCCTTCTTCAGCGCGCAAGCACATGGCTACCTGCCTGTGACCGCACCCGTTGGGGGTGCGCGAAAAGATCTGGGCGACCTTGGGCCGCAGATGCGCCCGGGCCACGCCCTTGGGGTGAGCCAGCGCGTAGTAGTAGCTCGACCTGGCAAGGCCGGCCGCCTCGAGGAGATCGCACACCGCATGTCCACGCCCTGAAAGCTCGGCGACCACTAGGGCTTTGTCCCGGTTTGGGAGCGCCTCTGCGCCTTCAGGGCAATCGATTTTTTAGGTACGCCACCTGCGCCTCAAGCTTACGCACGCGCACTTGGAGTTCCTCCTCACACGTTGGGAGCACCGCCCGCACCGACCCCTTCGGCCTGCCCTTAGGCTTGGGCTTAAGCGCCTGCGCGCCGCCTTCGCGATACAGCCTGCACCATTGCTTCAACGGTGTCGCGCTCGCAATACCGAAACGCACCATCGCCTCAGGCTTACTCATCCCGCCGTCAACCACGGCCCTCGCTGCGGCGACCTTGGTCTCATAGTCGTATCTGGTCTGCTTTACTCCCATGGCAAGAAGCCCGCCCCTCCCGATCACGCGGTACATCTTCTGCCACTCTCTCACAGTCTCGGCAGACACACCAAGCCTCCTGGCGGTCAAACGATAGCCAAATCCCCTCTCAAACATCTCCACCGCCTGCTCCCGAAGCAAACGATCATGCCTCAACCGCACACCCACAGGCACGAAAAGCCTCCCATTCCCTGGACTTCAATTTCGATGTCCAAGAAACGGGAGGCAGTTCACGGGGGGTGCCCGGGTCGTTACACATGGTGATGCCCTCGAGACCAGCGGCCCCCAGCACCTGGAAGATGTCGTCAAGGAGGACCATCGGCTCGGCCGTGCCCGCCGCGAACTCTGGATGGCGGATCTCGATGGCGGCCATGCCACGAGGGTCCGAAACGGGTTCGTTGTCGAACTTCTTCGACAACAGCCGGTTCGCTTCCTCCAGGTCGGCGGGAGAGCCGACTCGTTGTACATGGTGATGCCCTCAAAGACGGCGGTGCCCAGCACCTGGAAATCTTCTTAAGAAAGTCCACAGACTGCTTGGTTGTAAAGAGTCCGGTACAGAGTATATAATTCAATTTACAGTATTGCCTAATACTAATGGAGGGAAAGGCGTGGAGTTTTCACATGTACATATTAAAAACTGGAAGAACTTTCGTGATCTGAGCTTTGATGTTGGACATCGGCTCTTCATTGTTGGTCCGAATGCTTCTGGAAAATCAAATCTTCTCGACGTCTTTCGCTTTTTGGGTGAAGTTGTTGCTCCCGGTGGTGGGATAGCGCAGGCGGTTGATCAGAGGGGCGGGATGAAGAAGATACGAAGTTTGTTTAGTAGGCAGCACCCGTCTCCGAGTATTGATGTGACAATGCGCGATGGTGAAGATGAATGGCGCTATGTTTTAGTTATTCGACAGGAGGGATCCGGTCATAGAAGAGTTCTGGTGGAGAGTGAGAGGGTCGAATGTAATGGTGAGCTTCTACTGAGTCGACCAAACGAAGATGATCATGCGGATGCGGAGCTTCTCACGCAGACTTATCTGGAGCAGAAAGTAACCAATAAGAGGTTTCGAAAGATTGCGGACTTCTTTTCGCAGACCAGGTATTTCCATCCGGTTCCACAAGTTATTCGTGGACTAACGGGTAATGACATTCGGACCTCAGATCCGTATGGGTCTGATTTCATTCGACAGATTAGTGAAACGAACAAGCGGACGCAAGATGCAAGGCTTCGGCGTGTTCAGGCTGCACTTCAGTTGGCGATTCCTGAATTTCAGGAGCTAAGGTTGAAACAGGATTCAATGGGCGTGCCTCACCTGGAGGCGGCCTATAAGAATTGGAGGCCGCACGCGGCGTGGCAGAATGAGACGCAGTTTTCAGATGGAACGCTAAGGTTGTTAGGCTTGCTGTGGACACTGGCCTCCACGCCCGCGGAGAAATCAAGTGTATTGCTTCTTGAAGAACCGGAGCTGTCATTGCATTCGGAACTTGTGTCGGAGCTTCCGGATGTGCTTGCTGAAGCGCGGAAAAATGTGAAGGGGCAGGTGCAGATAATCTTGTCAAGTCACGCTGCGGAGGTTGTGGATGATGACACCGTTGGCCTAGATGAGGTTCTTGTTCTTATTCCTGGGAAAGACGGCACAAAGGGTAGTTTGCTTAGTGATCGCGAAGATATTGAAGAGTATGTTGATATAGATCTTCCTTTCTCAGAGATTATTAGTGTCATTATGAGTCCCGAGGGGACACCTAGTCTTGGGTTCTGATCATGGGTACGTCGTTGCAGAAAGCTATTGTCTACGTCGAGGGTTCAACGGATTTGCCTGTGGTTTCTGCTGTAATGAGAGCATCGGGCTGGGGGGATGAGGAATTCCGTATCTTTTCAATGAAAGGTTCCGCCCCATTAGAGGCGCGGCTCAGGGATCAGGCTCGTCGGCCTTCTTGTGTCCCGAGGGTGTTTTTGCGAGACGCCGATGGGCATTGCCCGGTCGATATGAGGAGACGGCTCCTGCCAGAGGGATGCGCAGATACTGTCGTTCTTCGTGTCTGTGACAGTGAGATTGAGAGCTGGGTTCTCGCGGATAATGAAGGATTTGCTAGATTTTTTAATATTCCTCTCGCAAAGGTCGAGCTGCCTGAAGGACCAGACGCAAAAGAGCGAATGCTGAGATGTGTGGATAAGCTCGCCAAGCGACACAAAGAGGATTTTGTTCGAAAGAACGCTAAAGGTGGTAAGCGGCCGGCATATAGCTTCGGTAGCCGCTATAGCATCATTCTGGGCAAGTTTGTTGATGCCGAATGGGATGCTCAGAGAGGTGCAGAGCACTCCGACAGCCTCGCCAGGGCGCTACGTCGCCTCGGAGAGTTGCATGATCGTTTCGTTAGCGGGGACTTGGGGCTTTGATTGGTGTGTGCGGTCCTGATATAAAACGCGTCCGTCATGATGGTGAGCGCAGCGGCCCAAATAGTGAGCGCAGCGGCCCAGGCTGTCAGCCCCTGGCACGAGGGGTGCCCGGGTCGTTACACATGGTGATGCCCTCGAAACCAGCGGCACCCAGCACCTGGAAGATGTCGTCAAGGAGGACCATCGGCTCGGCCGTGCCCGCCGCGAACTCTGGATGACGGATCTCGATGGCGGCCATGCCGCGAGGGTCCGAAACGGGTTCGGTGTCGAACTTCTCCGACAGCAGCCGGTTCGCTTCCTCCAGGTCGGCAGGGGAACCGAACGCCCAGGTCACGGCCTTGTTGCCCGCACCCGTGGGGGTGCGATGAATGTACATGCGGGTCATGAGGATGCGGCGACCGTGGCGCGGGAACACGTCACCCACGCGCATAAACAGGGCGATGTCGGCCAGCTCCCCGCCCAGCGACGAATCCACGAGCGCGTACCCGTAGGCACCGATACCGCGCAGGGTCAAGGCGTCCGCGAGAAGCCCGATGACCTCATCCCCGAAGGGTTCGGGCTGGAAGTACACGCCCTCGCCGACCTTCGGCGCATCCGGGCCGAGCAGTGTGATCTCGAAGCCGACGTCCGCCAGCGCGTCCCGAACGAGCGCCACGTTGTGCTCCGGGAAGGGGTGTAGCGCGGCCGCGTTCGCGGCGATGCGTTCGATGAACACGTAGGTGGAAAAACCAAGCTCAGCCATACATACATTGTAAGCGCGTGTCAAGCTCCGCATGCGACGAGGCCGTGGCACCCCGGGCGGTCAGGTGACCACGAGGGGAGACCACGGCCTCGTCAATGACGGAGAGTCAGCGCAGGCACAGCCCCTGCTCGTGGAGAACTTCCATGATGGGGGAGATGTGCGCACCGCCCACGCCGATGTTGGTCGCGACCAGGTGGGTGAAGGACTCGAGGCGCGAGCCCGAGCGCAGGTCGTAGTACTCGGTGACCTCGCGGTCGTAGTCGGCGAGCGTCTCAGTGTAGGACTCGACGCGCGGGTACGTGTTCTGTGCTGTCATCACAGACAGGGGCATGCGCGGCTTCTGGCCGGGCTCCTGGTCCGGGTGGCCCACGAGCAGGCCGACGATCGGGAACGTGAGTTCGGGCAATTCCAGCACCTTCACGACGGGGCGAGGATCGGCGAGGATCGAGCCGAGGTAGACGGTGCCCAAGCCCATCGACTCGGCGGCCACGACCACGTTCTGCGCGGCCAGGAGCGCATCCTCAAGGGCCGTGAGGAACAGGTTGATCGAACCCAAGGCCTCCGAGGAGATACCGCGCTCGGCGCGGATGCGGCTGTTGCGGTACAGGTCGGCGACGAAGATGAACAGGTCGCCCTTCGTGCCGCCCACGTAGGGCTGGCCGGACGCGGCGCCGATCGTTTCGCGGACCTGTGGGTCCGTGATGTGCAGGACCGTGCAGGACTGCAGGAACGAGGAGGTCGCGGTGTGACGGGCCACGTCCATCAGCGTGGTGACCTCGGCCTCGGTGAGGGGCTGGTCCTTGTAGGCGCGGATCGTGCGGTGGGCGAGCTGGCTCGCAATCGTCTCGTTTGTCATGCGTTCATTCTACGATTGGGCGCGTGAAACAAATTGATCCTTTCGGTCCTTTTGCGCTGGCAGCAAACGTCACGCCCGTCGCCGTCCCCTCCCCGGCGGGCGAGCTGAGCGGCCTGCTGACCGGCCCGAGCGCACCCGCCCTCGTCGACGGCACCCCCGCGATTTCCGCCGCCTCGGCCCCGAACGCAGCGGGGGAGAATCGCGCGCTCCTCGTTCCCGGCTACACGGGATCCAAGGAGGACTACGCGCCCGTCCTGCCCTTCCTGGGGGAGGCGGGCTGGGACGTCCTCGCCTACTCGCAACGAGGCCAGGGCGGGTCCGCCGCGCCCGCCGGCCTGGGTGCGTACGGGATGAGCGACTTCGTTGGCGACCTCATCGCCGTCGCCGAGGCCTGGGCTGGGACCACGGGGCGCGTGCACCTCGTGGGCCATTCCTTCGGCGGTATCGTCGCGCGTGCGGCAGTCGTCTCCCGGCCTGACCTCTTCGCCTCCGTCACCCTGTTCTGCTCGGGTCGCGCCGTCTACGACTGGATGAACACCCTGCCGATCCTCGAACCCCTGCCCACGGGTCCCGGCGCGCGTGAGCAGGTGCTGCGCACCTACTTCCCCGACATGAACTTTGACGAACCCGGCGTCGGATGGGCCGAATTCCAACGTGTTCGCGCACTGGACACGGCCTCGGAAAACTTGGTCGGCATCGCCCGCATCCTCTCCCAGCTACGCCCTGACACCCCCGCGCTGGCAGCCACGGGCGTGCCCGTGCACGTGCTGTACGGGGACCAGGATGAGGTGTGGCCGCCCGCCTGGTACGCGGAGGAGGCCTCGGATTTGGGTGCGCGAGAGAGTGTCATCCGCGGTGGCGTGCATAGCGCGCAGCTGCAGTTCCCGCAGCAGTGGGCGGACCTCGCGCGAGCGTTCTGGGCGGAGGTGGAGTCCGGGGCGCTGGTCTGGTCCCTGTGATGCGTGTGTACGTTGTCCCAAAAGCTGGCATCGTGACGCATCGTTGTAAGGTCCGCTGCCTATGATGGAGATATGAACAAGCGTTCCATCCTCACCGCAGTGCTCGCACTCGGCCTGGGCGTCACCGCCCTGACCGGCTGCTCCGACAACACCGGCGCCAACTATGTGACGCCCAGCAACGTCGAGACCATCCAGAACACTATCGCCGAAATCGGTGACCAGGGTGTCAAGGTCCCCGAGAAGCGCGACCTCAAGGTCGCGCTGCCTGAGTCTGATAAGGCAGCCGACTACAAGGTTGAGGTCTCTGACCCCGAGACCCTCTCCGTCGGCAAGCCCGAAAAGAACGTCATTACCCTGCATCCCCTCAAGGTGACCGGTGAGGACGCGGACCCCGTCACCGTCACCGTTACTGACAAGGACGGTATCACCACCGACTTCAAGGTGACCGTGACCGAGGGTGCCAACTGATCTGGCACTATTGACACTGACCTTGTGAGGGCCCGGGATCGTTGCGATCCCGGGCCCTCCCGTATTGGTGCCCGATCGGGCATCTCACAGAGCGTCGATGAACTCCCGCATAGCGCGCAGCGGCAGCATCAGGTGGTTCTCCGCTCCGGGGCAGGGTACAAACTGCGAGCACTGGTTGAGGTAGAACTCGCGTGCCCGGTCGTCCGCACAGTGGACCAGGAGGGCCGCGAATCCAACCTCATTGCTGAGCTTGTAGGCTCGCAAGAGGGCGTCTGCTAGGAGAGCTGCGCCGATGCCTCGTCCCTGCGCGTGTCGATCGACGGCAAGACGTGCAAGGAGCAGGACGGGACACGGGTCCGGGCGTCGACCGGGTTTGAGGGCATCTGGGAGTTTGCTGCGTTCTTCTGCTCCCATCGCCAGGGCGTAGAAGCCGAGCGTTTCGGGTTCCTGCGTTGTGACGAAAACGCGAGCATTTCCGGCGCTGTGATTCTGCCACGCGAAGCGGTGGAACCAATCGTCGATCTCGGCGTTTCCCGACTGGAAGCGTGATCGGTCATCCCTCCGCTCAAGGGGGCGAGGCTCCTGCAGGACTGTTGTGTACATCAGTGGTCGGAAGCGTTCGGTGCACTCAGGTTGATGTGAGTGCCGAAGGGCGAGGGGCGCTCGAAGAGTTTGCGCAGCTTGGGATCGTCCGTCGGCGGTGCCTGCAGAATCTCTTCGAAGCGGGCGTGGTCCTCTTCGTTCAGGATGAAGAGGCGCTGGTCTGCGAGGCGGCGCTGGGCTTCCATCGTGACGGTGGACAGGATGAAATCGCTGATGCTACGGGCGTCCTGTTCGGCCGCCCGACGAATGAGTGCATCCTGTTCTTCGGTGAGGCGCAGGTCCAGGCGTCGTGTCTTCGTGGTGCTCATGTGAGCCTCTCTTTCGTCTGTACGGAAGTTATCCGTACATGGGCTAGCGTAGCATGATCCGGTGCCAGAGTAAATTTCTTTTGTGTCTTTACAAGTGATGTGCGACATGCTCTTATGACACAGGCCCGGACTGGTTCACGACCGGTCCGGGCCCTCCCGTATTGATGAGGCGTCAGCGCAGGATGCGCGCCAGGAAGTCCCTGGTGGCCTGCTCGCGCGGATCATCGATCACCTGCTCCGGCGGTCCCTGCTCGACAATCTGGCCGTGCTGCAGGAACACGACGCGATCAGCCGCCTGGCGGGCGAAGCTGATCTCGTGCGTCGCCATGAGGATGGTTGAGCCCTGCTCCTTGATCTCGCGCACAAGGTCGAGGACCTCGCCCACGAGGACCGGGTCCAGAGCCGCGGTGATCTCGTCAAGCAGCAGTAGCTCCGGGTTCGTCGCCAGAGCGCGGGCAATCGCCACGCGCTGCTGCTGGCCACCCGACAGGCGATCCGGAAACTCCTTCGCCTTGTCCTTCAAGCCGATGCGCTCCAACAGCTCCATGCCGCGCTCGTGTGCGCGGTCCTTGTCCCAGCCGTGCACCTTTCGGGCCGCCAACGTCACGTTGTCCAGCACCGACATGTGCGGGAACAGGTTGTAGTGCTGGAAGACGACGCCGATGCGCGCGCGGATCTGATCCGCGTTTGCACGCGGGTCCGTAATGTCCTCGCCGGCCAGGAAGATCTGGCCGTCGTCCACCCGCTCCAGCAGGTTCGCGCAGCGCAGCAGCGTCGACTTACCCGAGCCGGACGCGCCAATGAGAACCACGACCTCGTGCGAGGCAACATCCAGGTCCAGGCCGCGCAGCACGACGTTATCGCCGAAACGCTTCACGACTCCCACGGCACGAAGGACCGGGGTGACCGACCGAGCGGTGCGCGCCAATGCCTCGTTCATTTCGGTGACCGACATCAGACGGTACCTCCCATCTGCTCGCGCTTACGCAGCCGGGCCGTGTACCAGTCCGACAAGCGAATGAAGGGGAACGACAAAACGATGAACAGCAGGCCCGCAACCACGTACGACGTCATGTTGTAGGTCTTGGCCTGAACCATCTGCGCCGAGCGGATCGCGTCCACCGCACCCAAGACCGAGATCAGGCCCACGTCCTTCTGCATCGAAATGAAGTCGTTCATCAGCGCGGGCGTCACCTTGCGGATCGCCTGCGGCACGATGATCATGCGCAGCGTCTGCCCGTGAGTCAAGCCCAGCGAACGGGCCGCGTAACGCTGGGACGGATGTACCGAGTCGAGGCCGGCGCGCAGCACCTCGGCCACATACGAGGAATACGTCAGCACCAGCGCAACAGTGCCCAAAACAGCGGTCGGGATACGCGTCGTCGGATTGAGAGCGGGGATACCGAAGCCGATCAGGTAGAGGACCACCAGGAAGGGGACGCCTCGGAAAATATCCGTGTACGCCGCCGCCAGGAAACGGATCGGGAAGAACACGGGCCCGCCCAGCGTACGCGCGGCCGCCAGCAGCGTCGCAAACACGGCGACGCCGAGGACCGCGACCAGCAGGATCCGAATGTTCAGCCACAGGCCGGACAAGACCTGCGGGAAAGCCTGAACGAAGTACTTGCCGTTGAAGAAGGTGTTGCGGGTGGCCTCCCACCCGTCGGAGTTGACGACCACGGCGATGAGGATGCCCGCCACCACGATCGTGGAGGCCAGGGAGATGAGGACCGACCGGGTCGTCTGCTTGCGTCGATAAGCGCGCCGACCACGCTCCACCGCCGAAACGGGAGGCGTGGCCAGCGTGTCACTCGAGTAGTCACTCATGAGCCCGGGGCCTCACTTGAGGATCGGCACGTTCTGTGCCTCGTTCAGCCACTTCTCCTGCAGCTCGTCGAGCTTGCCGGACTCAGCCAGGCGATCAACAGCTGCGGAGACCGTGGGGGTCAGCTTCGAACCCTTGGGCAGGACGATGCCGTAGTTCTCGCCGTCCTGGGCGTCCGCGAACTGGCCGACGACCACACCGTTGTCAACCTGCGTGGCGATCATGTTGAACGCGGTGGGCAGGTCAACGACGATCGCGTCCACGCGGCCCGTCTGCAGGGCTAGAACCGTGTCGTCGGAGGAGTTGAACATCTGCAGCTTCTGGGACAGCCCGGGTTCCAGGGTGTCGGACGCGAACTGCTGCGACGTCGTGCCCGCCTGGACGCCGATCAGGACGTCCTTCAGGTCCGCGATAGACTTCGCATCGGCGGCGGGGGTGCCGGCCTTGGCGATGATGGCCTCGGAGGTCGTGTAATACGGGGACGTGAAGTCGACGGCGTTACGACGCTCGTCGGTGATGGAGAACTGCTGAATGTTCAGATCCCAGTCCTTCGCACCGGGAGTGATCGACGATTCGAAGGTGGCGCGCACCCACTGGACGTTGTCCGCGCTGTAGCCGAGTTCCTCGGCTAGGGCGTAGATGACGGCCGACTCGTAGCCTTCGCCCGAGGCCGGGTCGTTGTTCAGGATCCACGGCGAGTAGGCGGGATCGGAGGTGGCGACGGTGAGCTTGCTTTCCGTCACGGTCGGCAGGGCACCGGGGCCGTAGGTCTGCTCGGCGTCGGCGGAAGACGATGAGCTCGTACCGCCCGAGCAGGCGGCCAGGCCGAGGGCCGCGAAGGCGGCGACGGCAGCGAGGGAACGGACAGAGCGGCGCATGGGGCCTCCCAGTAACGTGGGGGATCCCGCCGTGATCGGCGGGTCTGACCTGTTGAGAGTATCGACGCTCCGACGGACACGCTGGCGTCGTTTCAAAGCACGAAACAATGGAACAAGGTAGGGGAGAGAAAACGTTGCAAGTGCGGGGAAAACGGCCGATAGGGAATGGGACACAGCGACGCGCAGATGTAGAAAGGGACCGGGCCACGTGGGTCCGGTCCCTTTCCGTCAGGTCACTTCTGGAACTTGTCCTTCAGACCGGAGGCAACCTCGGTCGCCTTGTCCTTGGCGACCTCAACGATCTTCTCGACGTTCTCTTCGCCGATCGTTTCCTTGGCCTTCTCGAAGCCCTCTTCAGCCTGCTTCTTCAGATCTTCCAGACCCATGTGTCCTCCTTAGAAAAACCGCTCGAATGTTCCGGGCGGATGCGATCATCCTAGGGGGTGCGTGCACGTGAGTGCGCTGTGAACGGGTGGGGCGCGATGCCTATGGCGTTAATCAGCGGGGACACGTCGGTCATGCGGCACTCCAAACGAAGAGAAAGACCGGCTGAACGACAAGGAAACGACAGGGTCAGTGCGAGGCCGAGTAGCGCACGCGCCCGGACACGACGGTTTCGATGACGCGCCCGGCGCCGTGGCGGGCGATGGTGTCGATGGTGTCCACGATCGAGGTGACGGGCACGTCGACGACGCACATGTCGGCGACTGCGCCCGACTGGAGCTGACCCAGGCGGTCGGGACCCGTCGCCAGGCCCATTGCGGTGGCACCGCCCAGGGTCGCCGCCTGCAGGAGGCGGCGCGCCAGGTCCTGGTCCTGATACCCCTGAGCTCGCGCCAGATCGAAGAGGAGAGCGACGTCCTCAAGCAGGTCGAGGGAGGGGGAGGAGGACAGGGAGTCCGTGCCCACCGCGATCATGTTGCCCTCGGTGAGGTAGGCGGCGACGGGCGGCGCATCCAGGCCGATCACCCGATTCGAGCGCGGGCACAGCGCCACGGCCGTCTGTCGTGCGCGCAGCCGTCTGCGGTCGTCGGCGCGCATGTACACGCCGTGCGCGACGTGGCAGTCGGGCCCGAGGACGCCCAGCTGATCGACAAACTGCGTCGAGGAGAAGCCGCCGCCGCGTGAACGCATCGCCGTGAACGACGAGGAGTGCTCGCTCTTCCACAGGTCGGCCAGAGTGGTCGTGCGCGTCTCGGACCATTCGGCCTCGGAGTGGGACTCGCCCAGGTGAATGTGGATGCGCATGCCGCGACGCCTGGCCATGTCGGGCAGATCCAGCAGCGGCTCGGCGTCGAGGGAGTAGGGGGCGTGCGGGGAAATACCCACGCCCGGAGGGGTCGGCATCGCGTCCAGAGAAGCGGAGACCTCGCGCTCGCCGCGAGCCTTCCACTCCTCGTTCGACCAGCCCATGACCTCCCAGTAGGCGACGCCGTGCAGCCCAGCGTCGTGCAGCGCCGAGGCCGCGGCGGCGTCCGTCACCACGTCGGCGGCGGCGGTCGTGCCGCTGCACAGGAGCAGACGCGCGCCTTCGGTCGCGTCGCCTCCCCAGTCCAGGCCGCCCGCGTCGTAGACCTCGTCGAAAGCGCGTGCCCAGCTGTCGAAACCGCGGTACTGCCCGGCTCCCACGGACGCCATGCCCGTGTACTGCAGGTGCGTGTGCGCATTAACGAGGCCGGGGAGCAGGACGCCGTCGAAGTGGCGTTCGGTGAAGGCAAGGCCGCGCTGCGTGAGCGTGTCGATAACCCAGCCGCGCGCTCCCACGTGCTCGATGCGCCCGTCGCGCACGGCAACAGCGCCGTCGAGGATCGAGGGGGCAGTGATTGGGATGACCATGCCGGCGGACCAGACGACCACGTCGCTCATGGGGGACCTTTCGGTGGGGGACGCTAACTAACAGTGTAGAAGCGGGGCGGGCGCGCCCGCCCGCAGGTGGGCGCGAGCTGCGACTATGACAGGGACAGTGCGTGCAGCGCAGCCGCCGCGACCGCGTCGTCGGCCTCGCGCGGCAGGTCGTGCACGCCGGGGGTCAGCTCGCCTTCGCGGGTGAGGAGCTCGCGTAGGGACGCCAGTTGCACGCCGAAGCTCATGTCCATGATTTCGATGGGGTTTCCCTCGCCCGCCGTGTAGTTGATTCCCTCGCCGTGTTCGAGGACGTGCAGGGTCTTACCGGAGGGGCTGGCCAGGGTCTGCACATGGGGATCACCCGACTCGGCCATGACCCAGGAGCTGGCCACGGCCTCGTCGATGGACACCTCCCCGTCGACGCCGCCGGCGACAGTGACGATCGCACCGGCAGGTGCCGCCTCCAGCGCGCTCAGTGGGATTGTCGCCCGCTCGCCCGTCGCGGAAATCAGCATGCCGGCACCGGGGGTGGCTTCCTCCATCGAGGCAACCGTGAACCCGTCCATCGACGCCTGCAGGGCGCGCACGGGGTCCACTTCCACGACGGTCACGCGGGCACCGAGCGCCGCGCCGAAACGCGCGCAGCCGCGGCCCACGTCGCCGTAGCCGATGACGACGACGCTCATCCCCGCCACGGGCGCGCCGACGCCGCGCGGGTCGATCAGATCCAGGATCGTCGTCCAGCACGACTGACCCGTCCCGTAGGCGTTGTCAAACAGGGTCTTTGACCGCGCGTCGTTCGAGGCCAGAACCGGAATACGCAGGTCGAAAGAACGCAGGGGGCGCAGCCCCGAGGTGGTCTCCTCCGCTGCGCCGACCAGCGCGTCCAGGACGCCCGGGCAGCGCTGGGTATCGTGCGCCAGGCGGATCAGGTGGGAGCCGTCGTCCAGCAGGAATTCGCTGCGCTGAGCCAGGAAATCACGGGCGAGCTGCCACTCTCGCTCGCGGGACGCGCTCGAGTCCGCGAACACGGGGATGCCAGCGTCGCGCAGCCTGGCCGCGACGTCCTCGCGGGTTTCCGACGCCCAGCCGAAGACGCTCACGCGCGCCCCGGCCTCGGCGAGCATGAGGGCCAGGGCCGCCGTCTTCGGCTCCAGGACGAGGGAGAGCCCCACGCTTCGGCCCGCCACCAGGGGAGCCAGGGTGTGTGCCGCTGCCTCGGTGACGGGCATGTGGGTGCGCGCCCACTCGATGCGCCCCTCGTCGCCGGGGCCCGTGATGGTGCGCCCGTCGGGGGCGACGACCGCGCGGAACACGCCTCCGGGTGCCAGGACCGTGATCGCCCCGGGCCTGGGGGCCGCGTCCTCCTCGAGCGCGAAGACGACCTGGGACGAGGCCGGGGTCTCCTCGACGCTCGACAGCGGGCGCACGTGCGCGCCGAACGCGCGCAGCAGGGCGGTGAGTGTTGGGTCGTCCGTCGCGAAGGAACGCCCGGCGATAAGCATGTTCGTGGCCCGCGCGTAGGCGCGTAGCAGCAGCTGAGCGGCGAGGGGATCCAGGGCGGCGTTCATGCGTCAAACGTAGCAACTGCGGTACCCGCGCGTCCCCGTGAGTATGTGCGAGGAACCCTCAAGTGCCTGCCTGCGGGTATGCAAAAGGGACCGGGCCCTGAGGCCCAGCCCCTTTCGTCAGATCACTTGCCGAGCTTGTCCTTGGCCTTGTCGGCAACCTCTTCAGCCTTGTCCTGGGCGGCGTGGGTGGCTTCCTTGGCCTTGTCCTTAGCCTCGCCAGCCAGTTCGGTGAGCTTGTCCTTGGCTTCCTCGGCCTTCTCCTTGGTCGCGTCGACGACCTTCTCGATGTTCTCTTCAGTCTGCTTCTTCAGATCTTCCAGACCCATGGTGCCCTCCTTGGAGTAATGCCGTTCTGACAGTCAGAACGGATAAAACCGATCCTATCGGTCATATGCCCATGTGTCGTGAGGTGTGGGAACAAAATTCCACATGCCGATAAGTGATTGACATAGTGTCGTGGGGAGGGGAGATTTCCGCCGTCTCTGTCGATGTGTCGGGGGACTCTCAGGGGGCAACCAGGGCAGCCCCTCATGGAAGTGAAATGTGCCTCGGGAATAACGTGGAGGTATGACTGAGAACAACACGGGCCTGGTGACCCGAGCACTGACGAAAACATACATGCGCGGAAACACTCCCGTCCACGCGCTGGCGGGTGTCGACCTGACACTCCCGCAGGGCACGCAGGTCGCGATCATGGGTCCCTCCGGCTCCGGTAAGACGACCCTCCTGCATTGCCTGGCGGGCGTGTTGCGCCCCAGCTCCGGGTCGATCACCCTGGATGGCGAAGAGATGACGACCATGTCGGAACGCGCCTTGTCTACCCTGCGCCTGCGCCGCTTCGGCTTCGTGTTCCAGGACGGCCAGCTCCTGCCTGAGCTGCCCACGCAAGAGAACATTGCGATGCCCCTCATGCTGGCGGGCACACCCAAATCGCAGGCTATCGCTCGGGCCCGCGAGATCCTCACGAACCTCGGCCTCGACGGTGCCGGCCCCTATCGCCCCGGCCAGCTCTCGGGTGGCCAGGCCCAGCGCGTCGCCATCGGCCGTGCGCTCGCCACCAACCCCTCAGTAATTTTCGCCGACGAACCCACGGGAGCCCTCGACCAGGCGACCGGCGGCGAGGTCATGTCCCTCCTGACCAGCGCCTGCACCTCCACGGGCGCATCCCTCGTCCTCGTCACCCACGACCCGGCGGTCGCCGCGCGCCTGCCGCACACGATCCACGTGCGTGATGGCCGCGTTTCCCTCGAGGGACGAGGCAGTGGCGTGCCCAGTCCGGCCCCGGCCTCGTCGGGAACGCCCCCGGCTGCCTCCACGGTGGCCCGCGCGGCGGGCCAGGGGGTGGCCCGATGAGCGCGGTGCGAACCGCCGCCGGGGCGCTCCTGCGGTCGCGCGACCGGGCGACGAGTGCCCTGACGGTCGCGGCCTTCGCCCTGCCGCACGCGTTCCTGCTCGCGGTGACGGGCGGCGTCATGGCTTTCGGGGCGCGGGCGGCTGAGGCTGCGGCTTCCGGCACGGGCGACGATCCCTCGACCCTGGATGGGATGGGACCCTTCTACGTGATTCTTGCGTACTTCGCGGCGACTCTGCTGATCGTCCCCATCATTTCGATGGGGGCTGCGGCCGCTCGACTGGGCATGAGCAGGCGCGAGCGCGACCTGGCGGTCCTGCGCCTCATGGGCTTGGCACCGGGGGCGACGAAGCTCTCCTGCATCCTCGAGACCTGCGTGTTCGCGGGCGTCGGTGTCGTCGTCGGCACGATCCTCTACGCGGTCACGCTGCCCGCGTGGGGTGCCCTGTCCTTCCAGGGCCGCCCGATGGGGGTCGGCGAGATGTGGGTGGGAGCCATCGCCCTCCTCGCCGAGGGCCTCGCCATGATCCTCTTGGCTTCCCTGTCCTCGTGGCTGGCCATGCGCAAGGTCGCCATCACGCCCCTGGGCGTCGCGCGGCGCGACCGTGCCGACCGGGTCAGCGCGGTTGGGCCGATCATTGGCCTGGTCCTCCTCGTCGTGTGGCTGACCGTCGGTGCCCTCGCGATGAACCTCGGCACCGCCATCGGCATGGCCGTGTTCATGGGCTTCATGGGCGCGATCTTCCTCATCATCAACCTGGTGGGCGTGTGGTCGATCAGCCTCATGGGCCGACTCATGGCCTCCATGGCGCGTACCCCCCAGATGATGGTGGCGGGGCGTCGCATGGCCGACGATCCGCGCGCCGTGTGGCGCTCCTTCGGGGCGGTGGCCCTCGTGGGGTTCCTCGTCGGCATCATGTATCCGGCCACAAGCGCGATTTCGATGAGCGGGGATGGCATGGACGAGGTCGGGCGCATCGTCATGGGCGACATCAACAGGGGCATGATGCTCACCTTCGCGATCACCCTCGCCCTGGGTGCCGTGTCGACCGCAGTCAACCAGTCGATCCGCGTCCTCGACTCCGCCGACCAGGTGCGGGCCCTGTCCTACATGGGCTCCCCGAACGGCTTCATGGACCGCAGCCGCCGACTCGAGGTCGCGATCCCCGCGTTCGTCATGATCGTCGGCTCGATGCTGCTCGGCATGGTGTTCCTGTCGCCGCTGCTCGCGGCTGACGGAGCCAAGGGTGTCCTCATTGCGCTCGCCTCGGCGATTGTGGGCGTCCTGCTCATCGTCGCTGCCTCCGAGGCGACCGTGCCCCTGCGCCGCCGCATCCTGTCTAGCGTGCGCGAGGGACGCGAGTAACGCGCTGCGTCCTTGTGTCGAATAACTGGCCACGGCCTCGTCCCCCATCGACGAGGCCGTGGTCGCCCGAGCGACGATCCGCACAATTGCAGTGTCAAACCCCGACGGTGAGCGTCTGGTCGGGCATACCATGGAGCTGTATCGGAACGTACGACCTCAACGCAGGGCGTGCGCTTATTCTGTTGTGTTTCCCCTTCGTCGGTGAAGGGCGCGGACACGAGCGTGGCATGTGAGTGGCTAGCGTTCCGGTTGATGCAGGGATCACTCCAATGCGAACGAAGAGGTTCGACGATGACCAATAACGCTATCGGCTCGATGCTCGGCACGATACCCGAACAGATGACGGCGACGGGAATGAAGCCGCCGCCTTCCTCCACGATTGCGTGGTCGAGCGCGGGTCCGGGTTGCGCTCCTGTGCCTGCCCACCACGTTCGGAGAAAGCCGCGAATCCCCAAGATTTGGCTCATCTTTGCGCTCATCGCAATCCTGGTCATCGTGAGCCCGACCATCCTGAAATTCTTGCTCGACTTGCAGCCAGGGGATCACACTGACAACGGCGACGGAACATACTGGCTATACGGGCTGCACTTGGTCTTCGTTCTATGTACGGCTCCCCCGCTGGTGGCCCTGACGTTGTGTGTCGCGATCATGGAGGGCGTCATGTGGATGGTAGACGAGTGGCGGATACACGGTATATCCGTCCGCCTATGGCTTCTGCCCTTGCTCGTCGTCGCAACGTTGGTTGGTGGGGTCATGTACTGGTTGCATAGTCTGAATCTTCTCTTCATATGACGGAGATAGACCCGGTGCACGGGAGGGGCTGTGTCTTCGCGATAATGAGACGGTGCCCGCGCCCGGCAGCGTGAGGTTGCCCCGGCCTCGTTGTAGGTCGTGAGCACCCGGCCCTGCGGTCAGGCACAATGGAGACATGACGACCCCCACTGACCCCGCGCGTTACGCGGGTGCTGACCTGCGCCTGGCCGCCATCGACATGGACGGCACCCTCCTGGACAACGACAAGAACTTCCCGCCCGGCATGGATGAACTCCTCGATCTGATGGACGAGCGCGGCGTCACCTTCGCGCCCGCGTCAGGGCGCCAGGTGTGGACCCTCATCGACATGTTCCCCGGTCGCCCGGGCATGACGGTTATCGGGGAGAATGGTGGCATCGTCATGCGCGACGGCGTCGAGGTCTCCTCCAGCCCCGTCGACGCCCCCACCGTGCGCGAGGTTATCCGCCTGGTCCGTGAGGCCACGTCGGGTCCGAACGGGATCGACGGCGGCCTGGTCATGTGCGGCAAGCAATTCGCCTACGTCGAGCGTGCCGACGACCTCTTCGTCGAGGGCGTCGCCCCCTACTACCGCCGCACCCAGTGTGTGGATGATCAGATCGCCGTCATCGACGCCATCGAGGCGGGTGCTAGCGACGACGCGATCGTCAAGCTGGCGGTCTACGCCATCGGCCCGGTTGGCGCGCTTGCGGAGGCGACGCTGGCGCACTTCGCCGACACCCACCAGTACGCGATTTCCGGCGCGAACTGGGTCGACTTGCAGATTCGTGGCGTCGACAAGGGCAGCGCCGTGCGCGACCTGCAGCGTTTCCTCGGCGTGGAACGCTCCCAGACCGCGGTCTTCGGCGACGCGGGTAACGACCTGTCGATGATGAGCGAGGGCGACCTGTCCTTCGCGATGGCGAATGCCTCGCAGGACGTCATCGAGGCCGCGCGCTTCGTCGCGCCTTCCAATAACGAGGCCGGGGTGGCCCAGGTGCTGCGCGCTCTCCTTGGGTGAGTGCATCTTGCGCGGGTCTTCCCTCTTCGATAATCTCAATTCTTGAAAGAATTTTCGGAAAGGGGATGTGGGGGCTCTTCACAGCATCGTTGTCTGTGCTGCGCATGTGTGGCACACCAGTCGAGAGACGGATTGTCGCCGCATGTCAGTGCAACAGAGGAGGAACTCGATGAGCATGCCTTATCCTCAGCAGCCTGCGGGACAACCCGCGGCTCCCTACGCGCCCGGACAGCCCGTCTATCAGGGCGTGCCCCAGGGGTATTCGACTGCGCCGCAAGGATTTGCGCCGGGCTATGCGCCCGTGCCTCAAGGGCCTGTGACTCGGAAGGTGAACTGGGTATCGATCATCTTGGGTGTTGTCGGGTGGACTCTCATCGGCCTGACGGTGCTGGCCATGTGGATGGCCCTGCGAGCTAGCGCGTCCGATCCTGACCCGAGTGGCAAAGACATAATCGGTTTCTTTCCGCTCTTCGCCATGATTTTTATTGGCCCGGTGAATCTCGCCGGTGGCATTATTGGAATCGTGGGGGCTACGGGGACGCCGAAGGTACGGAAGCTCAACTGGCTGGGGATTCTCCTCAACGCAAGCCCCTACGTTATGTTCGTCGTCTTAATGTTCGCGCTGATGCTTTTCGCGTAGGTCGCTGAGGCGAGGCTCAGCCCATGCGTCCAACAACGTTTGTGGGTGCATGCCCGCCGTCGGCGTACTCGCAAGGGCTGCGGCTGCGCTGGAATTTCCGCGATGATCAACTCATGAAGGAGCGATTGTGACAATGTCGGATTCTCGCGCCCCGAACTCAAACACCTATCCGAGCGGAGGATATCAGGGCGGGATACCCGCGGCTCCCTACGCGCCCGGACAGGCTACGCCGCAGGGAGCCAACCCGTACCAGGCTGCTGGCCCCTACCGGGGGTATCCGCAGTCCTACCCGGTCGGCCCCCAGGTGCAGATGCCCCCGCGGATCAACTGGGTGTCCATTGCTTGCGGGGCGGCGGTGTGGGCGCTGCACCTGACAACCTATCTGGGGCTTTGGCTGCTGACCAGCACGGAATTTGGAAAGACCCATCACTCAGTCTTACGTTTCGTCGGCTTTATTCCGCAGATGACAATTTCGGTCATGGTCCCCCTCAACATGACTGGCCTGATCATCGGTATCATGAGGCTCTCGGATCGGTCGAGGAACTGGCGGTTGAATTGGTTGGGGATCGTCCTCAATGTGAGTCCATATATCTATTTCGCAATCTGTTTTATCCTCTGGGTGATGGGCGGCAGCACGCACTAGGCATAAGGGCAAGGAGCAGTGAATGACTGTGCCGATCAACAATCCTCAGCCGGACAGCTACGGGGATAGTGTGCCGTATCAGGGGAGTATGCCCTACCAGAGTGGCGGACTCTATCCGGGTGATGGGTTCTACCAGGGTGGTGTCCCCTACCAGAATGGCGGGTTCTACCAGGGTGGCGGATCCTATCTGGGATACCCTCAGACCTATGTCGCCCAACCCCAGGTGAGTTTCCCTCCGCGGGTCGACCGGGTCAGCATCTCCTGTGGAATCGCAGGGTGGGTCGTCATTGTTCTGGCTCTCCTGGCGACATGGCTGTCCTCCAACGCTGATTGGACGCAGGACTCTGTGAGTGGGGAGTTGATCATCTCTCTCTACTCAGTCATTGCATGGATGCTGGTTATCCCCCTGAATCTGATTGGTGGGATCACGGGGTTGATTCGTATGCTCGACAGGTCTGGGAATTGGAGGCTCGCGTGGCTGGGACTCATCCTGAACATCAGCCCGCTTGTCATCACAGGAGCGATCAACCCCTTTTATTCGGCGTAGCGAGCGCGCAGTACCAGGGGTAGGGGTAGTATCCTCAGCCGAACGCGGGCACATTGCAGCAGACCGTCACACGAAGGAGAGACAATGAGCGCACCACGCAATCGTCTCTATTCGGGATATCCGGGGTATCAGCAGCCCAGGTTTTCCCAGCAGGAGAAACTGCGGGGAAGCGACAAGGTCGCGCTCTGGTGCGGAGTCGCGGGATGGATCATGATCATCCTCTTTCTTGCCTGCGGATTCGTACTCTACGTGGCTTCCGTTAACGGTGAACACTCCGAGTACGCTGGGCTTTCCTTCATCGTCCCCTTCATTTTCGGCGGAAGCTTCCTGGGAATCGTGAACCTCGTGGGTTTTCTCGCGGGATTCATCGGTATTGGGTCGAGTGTGACGCCGCGTCAGCGGTCGTGGTGCCGACGAGGAATCATCCTGAACGCGGCCCCGTGGGTCATCGTCGGCGTCGCCTATGTCCTGATCGATGTGTGGGTGCGGATAAGCATCTTGTCGTATTGAGCGCTGCCGATACTGTGACAACGGAAAGGATAGTAAGAAACATGAGCACCCCGAATCAGCCCGTGAATCCTTTCTCGGCACATGCGACGCAAGAGGTGGACCTCCAGCAGCCGGGTCCGGTCTATCAGGGATATCCCCAGAACGACCAGAGCTTTCATCAGGGGATGACATTTCAGTCGAAGAAACCTCGTAGCGCCGCGTCGGGATTCGCCACGTTCTTTGTAGTGATCGGGTTTGTCATCATGTTGTCTCCCGTGTTATCGGCGATCTTCGTCGGTATGATTCCCGGTGACCATGGCGACAGTGGCGATGCGCTGGGATGGCTGCCCGTCCTGTTCCTCTTCTGGGTGGCCCCCTGGGGCCTTCTGATGGTGATCATCGGTGGCATTATCGCGATAATTAGATACTTCTCTTCGCGATGATCGCATCGGAGGGCACGCACAGCGACGCCCGGGTCAGCGACGGCTAACGCGCACCGAACACATGGGGCCGCGACGCAACGCGTCGCGGCCCCAGAGGCGCAAGAAAACCTCAGAGCATCAGCGCTCGAAGGTAGTCTTCTCGGCGTCCGTCTCCGGCACGAAGGAATCCGTGTCCAGATCCGCCCAGTACTCCTCGGCCCACGGATCTTCGATCGGCTGCGAACGCTTCCAGAGGATGTAGCCCGCACCGGCGGCCGTACCGACCAAGGCGGTCAGGCCAACAGCGCGCAGGAAACGGCACTTGCGGCGCTTGCGGGTGGGCGTCGCCAGGGCGGCAGCCGACACCTCGGAGGCGCGGCGTGCGCGATCAGACAGCGAACCGCGTGCCGACAGGGCGGCACCCGCCTGGTTCACGGCGAGGGACGCGCGCGGCAGGTAGTCCTCCACCAGGTGCTCGCGGGCGTTCTCAATCGCGGGGCCGGCGTGCGCGGCAGCGGCCTGCGCGCGAGCTGCAGCGTTCTCAATCGCGGGGGCTGCGTGCTCGATCGCGCTGGTCAGTGCAGCCTGGGCACGGGGAGCGGCCCAATCGACGCCCTGGTTCGCCAGATCGGCAGCCCGAACGGCAACCCTCCCGGCGTAAACGGCGGCAGCGTCGCGAAGCTGCTCAGAGGTAGCGCGCAGCTTATCTGCATCGAAAGTCGACGAGGTTGCCATGTTGTCTCCGATCCTGTCCATATTAACGGGGGCGCACATGCGCCACTCACGTCCTATTGTGCTACATCCGCCTGTGATGTGCAGCCCACTAGTCGGCGTGAGCTGAACGACCGTCAGGAAACACACAGGAAAAGATGACACCATTGTCAACATGAAAGCTATTCTGCACACCACCGCCGGCGACATCACCGTCGAGCTGTTCCCGAACCACGCCCCCAACACCGTCACCAACTTCGTGACGCTGGCCAAGGGCGAGCGCGAATGGGTCGACCCCAAGACCGGTCAGAAGACGTCCCGTCCCCTCTACGACGGCACCATCTTCCACCGCGTGATCCCCGGCTTCATGATCCAGGGTGGCGACCCCCTCGG
>NZ_CAJPJE010000040.1:0-22082 GCF_905369875.1 Actinomyces sp. ICM47 | reverse complement strand
CGGCATGCGCCTGACCCGACGCATCAAAGCCGTGTTCTGGTGGTGCTACACCCACTCAGCCCACCCGCAACCAGCAGCGACAATCCTGGCGACCATGCCCACCGACACATACCTCGAAAACGCCTGGTATCAAGCCTGTCAAACCCACCAAGCCACCGGCACCATCCCCGGCTGGGGCGACGCAATCTGCTTCAACGAACTCCACCACACCACCCCCTACCACAACACCTGGGACTAACCCCTCAACCAACACGTTTTGTCCTATAACCCTGGCTGCCTGCGTGGTGTGCCTTGCTAGGCCGGGCTGCTTGGTGTGCCCGTGGGCGGCGGCCCGCCCGCGAGCCGTCCGCGCTGCGAGCTTCGCTCGGCGCGTCGTCTCGAAGCCCGGCCAGGCCCCGCCGCCGCCCACGGGCACCGCAGCCTGGCCCTCCGGACCCTCCGGCACCCTCCACACCGGCGGCGCTTGTGTCGCTGTGACTAGCCCGGCCCGGCCCCGCCCATGGGCGCCGCAGCCATGTCCGCTGGTCTTGCGGTGCCCTTCATGCCTGCGGGGTTGGGATTAGCCCACTGTGCAACGGTCTCCAAGTGGGCGGCGATGGGTCTTTGTGGTATGAGGAGCTGGCTGACGGAGTGTCGCCGACGTGTCGGAGTCTCGAGTAGTGCAAGCCCCCTTCGGGTGGCGGTGAGATCACGGTTCGCGGTGGTGTCGTGCCCAAAGTGCAGACCACCTCGGCGAAAAACGCTGAAAACGGGCTGTTATGGGCGAAGTGGTCTGCGTTTTGGGCGCATCGGTACCTGTCATAGCGCGTTGCTCGCACGTGAGCCTGCTATTGCGAGTGTTAACCCGCTATGTCGCACGTAAACCCGCTATCTGGAGCGTGGGCGGGGCTGCCCACGCTCGTATTAGCGGGTCCACGTGCGGATTGGAGGGTCGACGTGCGGATTGGAGGGTTGGCGCGTGCGTGAGCGGTCCCACGTGCGAAATGTTGGGGGCACATGTGACTGAACTGATTCGCAACGGCTCCCCTTGCTGCTCTGGAAGAGATTGCGCGGGCAGTGATGGCAGGCGGACCCGAGCGCGAATTAGTGGGCCCGCGTGTGGCTGAGTTGGTCTGGAAGAGCTGGAATCGTCACTGTGGCGGGGTTTGTGTGCGCCGCCCGCTCCGTAATCTTTGCCCGGAATGCGACGAAAGAGGCGGGATCCCGAAGGATCCCGCCTCTGCTGCGTGTGTGTAGGCGTGGTGGTCGCGTCGTCAGCGTCACCAGCGCCCGGGCCGCGTGCGGGGGCATGGGGGAATTGCGTCATGAGAGCCACGACATGCCGACGACACGCCGTCACGAGGCGTCTAATGGTGCAAAACCCCCATCTCGTCGCGGCGACTGGCGCGCAGGGTGACCACGGTCACAGGACGTGGATGCTCAGTTCTTCCACCAGCCCTTGACGGTGTCGACCGCGTGGGCACCGAGGTCGGACAGCGCGGAGTGGGCGTTCACCAGGCCGGAAGACAGGCGAGCGGCCTGGAAGCGGGACGCGACGTTCTCCCAGTTCACCAGGTTCCACCAGGCCTTGACGTAGTCGGCCTTGACGTTGAGGTAATCCAGGTAGAAGGCGTGCTCCCACATGTCGATCATGAGCAGCGGCACGGCCGCGACCGGGATGTTGCCCTGCTGGTCGGTCATCTGGTAGGTCACGAGGCGCTTGCCGACGGTGTCCCACGCGAGGACGGCCCAGCCGGAACCCTGCAAGCCCAGGGCGGCGGCGGTGAACTGAGCCTGGAAGGACTCAAACGAGCCGAAGAACTCGTCGATGGCGGCACCGAGCTCGCCCTCGGGGCGTGACACGCCCTCGCCGGTCATGTTGGTCCAGAAGATGGAGTGGTTGGTGTGGCCGCCAAGGTTGAAGGCCAGGTTCTTCTCCCACAGGTTGATCGCGGCGAAGTCGCCGACCTCACGGGCGGCGGCAAGCTTCTCCAGCGCGGTGTTCGCGCCGGCCACGTAGTTCGCGTGGTGCTTGTCGTGGTGCAGCTCCATGATGCGCCCGGAGATGTGGGGCTCGAGAGCGGAGTAGTCGTAGGGCAGGTCGGGCAGGGTGTAGATGGTCATGATGCTCCTCCTGGGCGTCGTCATCATTTGGCTGTTGACTCCAAGGGTAGTACTTTAGTCCCGGATTGCGAAGGGGTTGTGTGTCACCTTTCGCGGATCGCGATCAACGACGAGGCCGGGGCAGGGGAACGCGATCACGCATCCTCCGCCCCGGCCTCGTGAAAAAGAGGGGGAAACTCAGGCCTTTCCGCGCACGCGACGCACGAGCGCGGAAGCCCCGACGACGATCCACGCGACGACGGCACCGAGAATGACACCGAAGACGCCAGACAGGACGGTCTCGACGAGCCAGGTCACGAAGCCGCCCGCTGCGGACACCGCGTGCTCGGCGGTCTCGAGGATGTGGTGGAAGACGCCCACGCCGACCTCGGCGAGGTTCGCGATGACGAGGTGGCCGCCGACCCACAGCATCGCGACCGTGCCGACGACGCCGATGACGTTGAAGATGTGGGGCATGATGCGCACGATGGTGCGGCCCATGTTGTCGACGGGGCCGGGACGGTTGTCCTCGGGGTCGAGTGCGCCGCGAGCCAGGTGGACGCCGAAGTCGTCGGCCTTGACCAGCAGGGCGACCAGCCCGTACACGAAGAAGGTCATGAAGAATGCGACCGCGATGAGGACGGCGACGCGCATCACCCCGTGCTCATTCGACAGGTTGGCCATGGAGACGAGCATGATTTCGGCGCTGAGGATCAGGTCGGTGCGGGTCGCGGAGGACACGATGCTCTTTTCGAGTTCCTCGGCGGAGGCAGCACCCCTCTCTTCGTGGTCCTCGTGATGGCCGGGTAGCCATCCGAGCTTCTCCAGGACCTTCTCGCCGCCCTCGAAGCACAGGTACGCGCCGCCCACGACGAGCAGGAATGGCAAGACCTGCGGTGCCAGCCACGTGAGCAGCAGCGCAATCGGTAGGATGATAAAGAGCTTATTAATAAGGGAGCCGCGCGCGATCTTGGCGATGATGGGCAGCTCGCGTTCCGGACTCAGGCCCGACACGTACTGGGGAGTGACGGCCGTGTCGTCGATGACGACGCCGACCGCCTTGGACGAGGCCTTGACAGCGTTGGCCGCCACATCGTCGATGGATGAGGCCGTGACTTTCGCGAGGGTCGCGATATCGTCGAGCAGGGCGACAAGTCCTCCGGACATGGGTTTCCTCCTTTGACCCTCGTGTGGGTACCCGCGCATTGTACGCGCGGGGATAGTCTAGAGTCATGACAACTTCCGCACCCGTTCCCGCCCTCGACCGTGACATGATTGCGCGCCTGCGCGCCGACGTCATCGCGTCGAGCTGGACGACCGACACCTTGGATGAGCTGCTCAGCGATGGTGCTCTGTCCGCCCTCATGCGCGATTCGCGCCTACCCGCACTGGTCGAACTCGCGGGCGTCGACGCCCCCGCAGCGACCTTGACACGTTTTTTTATCGGCGGACAGCCCGAGCGTGCCTCGGCCCTGGACGCGGCCCTGCCGACGCTGGGCGCGGCTGGCTTGGAGACCCTCGGCCTCGCAGCCACCATCGACGAGGACGAAGCCGTCTCCGCTCTCGTCATGCCCCGCCCGTGCTCTAAGTCCGCGCCCAAGCGTGAGCGCGCGCAGGCGGGCGAGGGGGAGGAGGCCTCGTTCCCGACGGCACCCGCCCTGCCGACGATGCGCGATCCCGACGAGGAACCCGAGCCCGAGGTCGTGGTGGACCCGTGGATGCGCGCCCTGTACGATCTGCGTCCTCACGCGGCGGCCCTGCCTGGCGGCGAGCGCGAGTGGTGGGTGACCTCGGACCTGGGGGAGGGACAGACCGGCAAGCCGTTGGCCGATCACCACGTGATGGGCATCGGCGGGGCGACCCGGACGCTGCTGGAGATGACCGTGCGCGATCAGGTCGACTCGGCCCTGGATGTGGGCTGCGGCTGCGGCATCCAGGCTCTCTACCTGGCCACGCACGCGCGCCGCGTCGTCGCGACCGACGTGTCGGCGCGTGCGTGCGCGCTCACCCAGTTCAACGCCGCCCTCAACGAGACGACGATTGACGTGCGCGAAGGCTCCCTGTTTGAGCCGGTCGAAGGTGAGACCTTCGACCTGATCGTCACGAATCCCCCCTTCGTGATCACGCCAGATACCGTGCGCTGCGCGTCGGGCATGCACGAGTATCGTGACGGCGGCATGGATCGCGACAACCTGATTGCCGCAGTCCTGCGCGGTGCCCCCTCTTGCATGGCACCCGGCGGCACGCTCCAGATGCTCGCGAACTGGGAGATTCCCGCGAGCCGCAACCCGGACACGCAGTGGTCCCAGCGCATCGACGAGTGGCTGGACGGCCTGCCCGTGGACGCGTGGGTGGTCCAGCGTGACGTGCTCGACCCGGCGCGCTACGTGGACATGTGGATCCGCGATTCGGGCGGCCCGCTCATGGCGCGCGCCGACTACGAGCGCGCCTACACGTCGTGGCTGGTGGATTTCCGTCGCGCGGGCACGGGCGCGATCGGCATGGGCTTCGTGGCGCTGCGCAGGCTCGACGAGGCCGAGGCAGCCTCGGGCGGCAGGCGCGCCTTCGACCTGTCCCTCGATGGGCACGCCCCGCGTGGGCGCGACGTGTCGTGGGCGCTGGCCTCCCTGCGCGGCCCGGAGCTGTGGGACACGGTGCTGACGCGCGCCTCGGACGTGCGCGAGGAGCGCCACTACGTGCCGGGCAGCCCGGATCCGGAGCTGCTGATTCTGCATCAGGGCGGGGGCTTGGGCCGGTCTGTGCCCGTCTCGTCGGCGGTGTCTGCGGTCGTGGGTGCCTCGGATGGTGAGCTGACGGTCGGCCAGATCGTGGCGGCCGTCGCGATGCTGACTTCCGTCGAGGCCGACGACGTCCGCGCTGAGGTCGAGGCACCCCTGCGCGACCTGATCCGCTGGGGGTTCTTGACGTACTGAGTGTTGTTGCGAGCGTGGGCGGGCGCGGCTGTGAGAGGCAGTCGCGCCCGCCCGTGCCGTATCAGGTGAAATGTGTAGCGTCATTTCGGGCGTGTTGTGAACGCGGGTGGGCGCGAAGTCGACTCCAGACGTGGGGACCCTGTGTTAGCCTGGCGCCACAATGACGCGAAGGAGCGACATGGACTACGAGCTGGCCTACCGCTACGGTGTCCCCTCGCGCTTGGACGAATATGCGGGACTTGCGCTGGCGACCTCGGGAGGGTCCACCCCCGAGGGGGAAGCCGCGTGCCCCTATTTCTTCTCGGGATTTATGGAGCGCCCCGACGTGGTGGCCGCTGGCCTGCTCGCGGTCGCACGCGTGGCGCGCACCCGCTTCTACGTGCCGCCCGGCATGGTCGTTGCTCCAGGCGGTGGACTCACCCGCATCGGGATGCTCGACCCGGTCGTGACCAACACGGCCGAGGGCCTGCGCTTCGAGTCTTTTAGCGTGTGCTGCGGCGTGTACGCCAGGCTCGACGTGGAGGCCTCGGCCCTGGACGCCGCTCACTGTGCGGTTGGCGTGACCAACGTGGACGTGAACCAGCCGCTGCGCGCCGCCCTGGCGTCGCTGCGAGCTGGGGAACCCCTGCACTTGGGTGTGGGTGAGGAGGGGCTGACGGCCACGACCCTGGACGAAGAGGTCACGGAGGAGAAGGTGCCGTTGTCCCTGCGTTGGTTCAAGGGCTTCGCGGAGACGCAGATGCTCTCCTCCGCAATGATGCCCCTGCACACGTTGAACGCCGCGCAGGCCCGCGCGTTTATCCGAGGCCTGCCGAGGTCCAGCGCGACGGGAACTGTCATGTGGGCGGGCAGGGCCGTGCGCGGCTTGCGCCTGGGAACCAGGCCTGCGCCGGGGGCCGCATGCGTCGCCGGTCCCGAGCGGCTGCGGGTATTCGAGCCGCTCCTGCACTTGATCACCTCGCTCGAGGCCTACGGACCTGACGTGGACGCGGGCAGCGAGCCGGTCGCCTCCCTGTGGGTCGCCCGCATGCCGGGTGCGCGGCTGAGCGTGGGGCTCAGTCCCGCCAAGTCCCGCGGCTTCTCGGGGGAGGGGGCGGTCCTGGCTTCCCTCGGCAACCCGCGTGTCGAGGAAGACGCGGACACGCTCTCCGCCCTGCTCTCCTTCGAGCCGCGCATCGACACGCAGCTCATGGCGTCCCGCTCCGGTCTGGCCCCTGACCGGGTGGCTGGCGGCCTGGCGCTCCTCGCTTCGAGCGGGCAAGTCGGCTTCGACGTCACCGAGGGTGCCTACTTTCACCGCCCCCTGCCGTCCGCCCCGACGCGCTCACCGCGATGCACCCGCGCCTGTCGGGCGCACGCACGCTGATTGAACGCGGCGCGATCACCCGCGAGGAGAGGGCACGCTTCCGCGTCGCCTCGGGTGCGAACCGCTACCGGGTGGAGGTGCCCGCCGACCCCTATGCCATCGGCGAGTACAGCTGCACCTGTCCGTGGTGGATGAAACACAGGGGCGGGCGCGGTCCCTGCAAACACGTCCTCGCCGTCTGTTTGGTCTTGAAGGAGGAATCGTGAGCAACA
This sequence comes from Actinomyces sp. ICM47, assembly GCF_905369875.1. Classification (NCBI taxonomy): domain Bacteria; kingdom Bacillati; phylum Actinomycetota; class Actinomycetes; order Actinomycetales; family Actinomycetaceae; genus Actinomyces; species Actinomyces sp. ICM47. The sequence continues at coordinate 15,489 of NZ_CAJPJE010000040.1, read as the reverse complement.
TCCGTTGGCTGCCCGACACCCTGGATGAATGCATGGACTTTTGGAGGCTGCATCTGTGGGTGCGGCAGCACCCGGACCAGTGGACGCTCGACGAGGTCTACGCGCGCATGCTGGAGATCAACGGGGGCCCGCCCACGGATGGCGACCTGAGCATGAGTTCCCGGCTGTCCGGCCCGTGGTTGGACGGAATCGGCTTCCTGCGCCTGGCTGAGTTGAACGGCGACCTGGCCCTCGAGCATGACGAGCGGTACCTGACGGCGCTCATCGGCCTCGAACCCGGGCTGCAACTGCCCCTCATGCGCGCCGATCAGGAGCTGCACGAGGAGCTGGTGTGGGGGATACTCCGTCAGGAAGGCAACAGCGGCGTGTCGCTGTCCTCCTCCGACCGTTCTGCCACCATGGGTTCGAGGCTGTCGCCCGGTTGGTCACGCACACTCGAGGCCAGCGTCAATGAGGGACTTGTCGACCGGGATCGCCTCATCGATGCTCTCCTCGATATGCTCGTCGCCGACCTGCCCTCCGCTCGCGCCGGCTGGTACTCGCGCACCCTGCGCCTGCTTGCCATGACTCTTGACGAGGCCGAATCCCGCCAGGTGGTCCTCTGTACCCTCATGTCCTCTCCCGTTGGGCCGACTGTGACCCTGGCGGTCGGGCAACTGACCGCCCTTGCCAAGGCCGGTCGCCTCGACCTGGAGCTGTTTGTGCGCAGCTGCGAGGGCGCGCTCATGGGATCGAAGGCGAATGCCCTGCGAGTGTTGGGGGTCTTGCGTGACGGCCTCGGGGCCGTGGAGGACACCGAGGTCGAACCCCTGCTCGGCGTTGCGTTCTCCTTCCCGGACGCGCAAGTGCAGCGGGCGGCGCTGGGCCTCGCGCGCGACTACGTGACTGCCAGCCTCTTGACGCGCGAGAGCGTCGCAGCCATCGTGAGCCAGGCTGACCTGGACCCGCTGGTTACCCCCGAGGCACGAGAGTTCGTGTCCGCCGGAACGGTGGGCGACCGGCCCAGCCCCGGCCTCGTCCACGAGGCGCGAACTCAGGTCGAGCCTGAAGCCTTCCTGCCGCCGCCCGGGGAGGTGGCCGACCTGGTACCGATGAGCGCGGAGGACGTGAGTGGGCGGGTGAGCGTCCTGGCCGAGAAGGCACAGGTGGGGCTCGAATACGAGCTGCTGCTTTCTTTTCTCGTCTCCCCCGAGTTTGACCCGGCCGTGCTGGAATCGTTGCGCCCGCTCGTGCGGCGCCTGACTGGGGGTGTGCCGGGGTCGCAGCAGATGCTCGGGGTGTTCCTGCAGCTTGCACTCGATGGGGGAACAGCCGGGACGGAGGACCCCTTGGAGTCTGCGCGGGAATGGTTCCGAATAGAGAACGTGCCGACCCACGTGACCCAACGCATCAGAGAGGTGACAGAGCTGCTCGCGGGAGGGCAGCGGTACCGCCTGTTGGCCACGCCTACCGATGACCGGGGAGCCGTGAATCCCCTGACACTCGTGCGCCGTGCCCTGGACAACGGAGACGCCGCGCCCCCTCCCGCAGACCTCACCCAGGCGCTGCTGCGCGTAGACACCGAGCATCCGGACTGCCCAGCAGCGCTCGCGCTCGCGCAGGAGCGGGAGGGGGACCTGCCACCCTCCGCCGTTGCCCGCATTCGCCTCGCCCTTGAGGGGGTGGTGCGCAGACGTGCCGAGGGCTACCTGTCCTCCCTTTCCGTTATGTGGGAGGGGCACCCCGCCTACGAGTCGCGCAGCGGGAAGCCGAAGGTCGCGCGTGACGGCTCGCCCGTCTATGCGTTCTTTACTCCTCGCATCGCCGGCGCGCAGACGGGCGCGACGGGAGCGGAGCTGAGCGTGCTTGCGCAGATCACGGGTGGAGCGGGAAACTACTCGTTCCATCGCTACACGTACCCCGCCTCAGCGCGTCACTTCGCGGTGTGTCTGCTCGCCTCACGGTGGAACTTCTTCGATTCGAGCGGGCTGACCGCCGACTGCTACCGGGCCCTGTGTGAGCACGGCGGACGCTGGGATTCGCTGTCCGCGGGGCTCCTCGGCCAGGCGATGGGCGAACGCGAGGTGGAGTCGCGTGCCCTCGGCGTCGAGGCCTTGGCCTCCCTGATGGCACGCGGGGACCTTTCCTTCGACGAGGCCGTGGCCGGCTTCGCGGCTGTGGCGCACACCGTGAAACTGAACCGGTGGGCGCAGGCGTTCAAGGATTTGGGGAACGTGGACCCCCGACTCGCGCTGGACCTAGCGCTCGCGCTGCTTCCCGGTCTTGAGCGTGGGCGTACGGGCATCGGGCAGCTGCTGGGCGTCGTCACCGTGCAGTACGCGCGGGCGCAGGCCGAGGGGTGGGCGCCGCCGCTGGGCGAGGAGCTTGTTGGCTGGCTCGCTCTTTTCCGAGGGACCTCCCAGACGGCCAGGTATGCTCGCACGCTGAAAGAGAAGGGACAATGACCGCGCCTGCGACCCTGGCTGAGCGCCGCGCGGCTCTCAAACGCCTCCTTGCCTCCGGGGAGAGCGCCATCGATGCCTACGAGCGGGTGCTGGAGGGGGCATCGGAGAAGGACCGGCGCTCCCTGTTCAAGTCCGTGCCCTTCACGCGACTCATTCCGCCAGCCGTTGAGTGGGAGTGGGACGCGGTCCCCGAGGACACGGTGTGCATGTGTGCGTTCCTGCGCGCCGCCCTGGCTGGGAGCGATGACGCCGGCGACGACTACGGTGCCCGGTGGTCGGGGCGCCGCGGCGGTGACCCGCGCGAGGGAACGGACCTGGAGCGTCTGCTCGCCGCTCACAGGTGTGGCGCGGCTCAGCGCAGCGGCGAGTGGCTCGAGGAGGCCACCGGCAGCCCCGGCGGCGTTGCCTTCTGGCACACCTACCGCACCATTTTGGCCGAGCGTGGAGCGTACCTGACCTCCGCGCCCTCCCTGGAGTACTTCGCGCGCAGGATCGTTCCCGCGCCTCACCCCACCTCGGATGAGAAGCAGCGCTTCTTCGAGGAAAACCCGACCTTCCTGGAGCACGAGTTCTGGCAGTTCTTCCGCGTCGAGGGCGCCCTGCCCGGCTCGGCGCTTTTCGTGTGGATGTACCGCGAGGACCCCTCCGCGCCCGGCGGAGACTTCGAGCGCCTGCACAGCCACGACCTCGTCCGCTACATGGCGACGCGCCTCCCGCACCTGCGGCCCCGCATCCTCTCCGAGTGTCTGGCCGCCCAGAGGCGCGACTTCTCCGCCTACAACGCCCGCGTCTTCTCGCTGGCCTGGGAGGCGCTCGAACCGACGCGCGAGGAGAAGGTCGCGGCGGCCTCGGACCTCATCGCCCTGCTCGGGGCCGGACCCTCGCCGACGGTGTCTCTGGCGCACAAGGCCCTCGTGGGCCTCGTCGGGGAGCTGTCGGTGGAGCAGGTGGACGCGCTCGTGCAGGTCAGCGCCCGGGTCCTCGCGCGCTCCGAGAAGAAGCTGCTGCGCGCGTACCTGCGCCTGCTTGCCGCCCTCGTCAAGGCCCATCCCGGGTGCGCGGCCGCCGTCAGCGACGTCGTGGGTGCCGTTGAGTTTCCCCTCGACTTGCGAGATCGTGCCGTCACGCTCGTTGTGGCCCCCGCGACTTCCGGGGACTCTGACGCTTCCGGTGATCCTGCGGACGAGGCCGGGGCCGGGTCTGCGGGGACGGCCGCCCTCGGTGCGACCGCCCAGGGACGCGAACCCGGGGAGGGCGCCCAGGCCTCGTGGACGTTCCCGGACGCCCCCGCAGCGGACCAGCCGCGCACGACGCACACCGCCAAGCTTCCCGACGACAACGACGCGGCCGTCGCGGCGCTGCACGCCCTCTTCGAGGACACGGCTGCGGGCGCCTCCCTGCCCGCGCTCCTGACGCGCATCAGCGGCGAGGGCATCGAGCTGGCGGAGGCCGACAAGGTGCTGCTCGCCAAGTACTGGCGGAGCGCGCCCAACTGGAAGGGAGCCAACCAGCTGTCCTACCTGGCCTCGCGGCTCCTGCGCGACGTGGAGGTGGAGGGCGCGCCCGAGGCCGGCCACTTCCGCGGCTACCGGCGCAAGGGCAGCGAGTGGGAGCAGCACCGCGGCCCGGTCCGCCTCCTGCACGAGCAGCTGCGCGTCGCATTGCGCGACAAGCCCTACGACAAGCCGAACGGTCAGGACATGTACCGCTTCGACCCGATCCTGACCGAGCCGCTGGAACCCATGGAGGTGCAGTGGGAGCGCCAGATTATCCGTGCCCCCTATCAAAAGCCGGTGAGCGTCGTGCGCGGCGAGTACACCAAGACCGATGACATGCACGAGACGTGGGTGATCCCCGGGCAAACCCCAGCCACGGGCGAGGACTCGCTGGCGGGCGCCCTCGCAAACGTCGCTGGGGTGGCTCCCGAGTTCACCGGGCGGCTCCTGGAATCCGGGGACTACCGGTCGAGCGGCGTCACCTACGCGTGGGCTGCCTGGGCCCTCCAACACAACCCGGATATTCTGGCCGCCCACGCGATGCCCGTCCTCCAGGGCGCGTTTGTCAAATTCCCGCAGGTCATTGCGCCCTTCGAGGTGATCGTGCGCGCGCTGGGGGAGGGGTGGCGGGCGCCGGGCGCGCCCACCTACTCGGCCCTGGCGTGGGCATCCACCGCCGCGCAGACACACTATCGGGCCATCGCCGCCGAGGCCATCGCCCGCCTCGCCGACACCGGGCGATACGACCAGGCGGCCATGGCTGGTGAGTTCGGCTACCTGCTGCGCAACGGGTGGTTCGGTCCCGGGAGGGTCACCCAGACGCTCACCGACTGCGCGTCCATCTCGGCGCTGGCCGGCTACCGCGTCGCCCAGACCATTGCGGCGTTGCTGCCGTCCTTGGCCGGCGTCAGGGGTGCGAATCGTATGGTCGAGGCCCTGGTGGCGCTCGCGGGCGACTACGGCATGAGGGTGTGCGTGCCCGATGAGCTGCGCCCCAAGATGAAGGGATCGAGTGCCCTGGCCAAGGTGCTGCGGGCGCTCGACGCTCTGCCGGACGCTCCGACGGGTCTCGCGCGCGAGGCGGCGGAAACACTCGGCGCGGCGCGTCCGCGCCGAGATGGAGATACCCCTGCGTGACCTGATCCGCTGGGGATTCCTGACGAACTGAGCGTCGTTGCGGCGCTGTGCGTCAGGGTGTCGTTGCCCGTCCTGTGGGCGTGGCCCGGTCCTCGTGAATGCTACTGGCCGTAGTGGAAGCGGCAGGCAACGATTTCGACCGTATCTTCGGTGATGCGATAAACCAATCGGTTACGTCCGTCGATCCGACGCGACCAAAAGCCGGTGTATTCGTAGCGGAGAGGCTCAGGCTTGCCGATCCCCTCGTTCCCGTTGCGCTGGATATCCGCAATGAGGGCGTTGATGCGCTTGAGGGTCTTGCGGTCCTCGAACTGCCACCAGACATAGTCGTTCCAGGCGTGTGGGGTCCACAAGACTTTGAGCATCGTTAGTTCTCCTCGTCAGGGATATCGATGAGATCGTGCTCTTCGAGGTTGCCGTGTCGCAGCTGTGCGATCGATTCGCGCAGGTGGCGGGCGTTTGCGGGGGACTGCATGAGGTAGACGGTCTCCATGAGGGACTCGTACTCGTCGAGGGCGATGATGACGACGCTCTCGTGGCCCTGCCGGGTGATGACGATTTCCTCGCGGTCGTTGACGACCTGGTCGAGAACCTCGGCGTAGCGAGCGCGCGACTCGGTGTAGGTCATGATCTTCATGGGTGCTCCTCTGCTCGCCTATGTACAGAACATTGTACAGGAGGTGGGGGTGTGTGTCTTCAGTCTGTTGGCGATGCACGGAAGTACTGCCTCCGCGCGGGGGCCAGCTACTGCGGGACTGCTGGCGCGAGGCCTGCTACTGCGGTGGCCTGCATCGCGACGTCCTCCACCAGGGAGGGAGAGGGCCGAACGTTCTGGATAGGAAATGCCGATTTGGATAGGAACCGCGATTCTGGACGGGTTATTTTCCTATCCACAACGTCGTAAGCTATCCAGTTCGTGCTTTCCTATCCACTTCGTGGTCGCCCGTGTTCGCCCACTTCCTCACGTGGACCCGATGATGCGCCCGTGGGCCTGACGATATACACCTGGGCAGCGCCGCCTACGCGCAGGTCATGGGGTTTACGTGCGTGTCAAAGGGTTAACGTGCAGCCCTTAGTGGCCGCGGTGGCGAGCTTTCGCTTTCAGGCGGGCGAGTCGTCGTTTCTCTTCAGATTTCTCTCGTTTCTCCTGCCTGGTTGTGGAAGCTCGTTCTTGTGCCGTGCGTTCGCGTTCCGCTTGAATTGATGCCTGTGACGCAGTGGAAGGAAGCGCACGGCGAGCGAGGCGAGACGCTTGGCGCTGTGCGCGCTTAGGGTTGTGGTGCGTCGTCTGGCGTTGGGCTATATCGGGCGTCCAAGCGGCCTCGTCGAGGCGGCACAGGAGAGCGTTAGCGTGAGCGAGAAGGAACTCGTAGAACTCCGCGTCTGAGGGCTGCGCGCCGAACACGATTCTAACGGCGCGAACGCGGTCGGCCTCGTGGCGCTCAATGACGCCGACCCAGAACTGACCATCGAAATATAGTGTGGACTCCGTCTTCATTACTCGTCTCCAGGTACACCACGGTGGACCCGATGACGCTGGATTCTGCTCGGGGCAGCGACGGATGCGAGGCATCGCCCAGACTTCCTACTGGACTGTGCGGTTCGCGTATCAGGACTGACGACTTATTCTACGTCCTGTGCGCGGCGGCGTGGCTACTGGACGATCGGCTTGCCGCCGATGGACATGGGGGCGCGGGTGCGCGTCTGGGTGTCGAATTCCCTCTCCCAGGCCGAGGCGTCCTCCCAGCCCGAGGGGGACAGCAGGTGCAGGCCGCCCTCGGTTGCGAGCACGTCGAGCAGGAGGAAACGAGACGTGGGGGAGGGGAGGTCCCAGGGGATCGCAGTCCACAGGCCGTTCTTTCCGATAAGGAACTCTCCGCGGTTGCGGTCGTGCAGGTCGTTCTCGGCCTCCTGTGCCTGCCCTTTGGCGGCCCACAGCCAGCGGGTGAGGCGGAAGGCATCCCAGGCCTCGTCCCATGAAGAGTAGGACATGTGAAGCGTGTGGTTGATGATCGCGAGGGTGTCCCAGGCTTCCTCGTCCGTGATGAACCCGAGGGCCGCGCCCGCGCGGATCAGCATGGCCGCGCGGATGAAGTCCCACGCGCCAAAGTCCACGTCGTTGATGCCGCGGTCGTTGTTGAGGAAGCGGTGGATGCGCCAGCGTTCCTCCCACGCGTCCGTCTGCTCGTCGGCGACCTCGTTGAGGCGCGCGAGGCGGTTCTTCACCCACGAGGGGTTGCCGCACTGCTCGCGCGTGTGTCCAAAGTCTTTGCGGTGTCCCTTCTGGAGGAGCCAATAGAGTTGGCGGAGCAGCTCTAGGCGGTTTGTGACTTCCCAGTCGTGCGACAGCATCTCCTTAGTGGAGCTGGGTTCGGACACAGCGAGCGCGTCGACCGGGTTGCCGTGGCACAGCGCGTAGGGGAAGGACGGTGCGAGCAGGCGCGCATGGACGTCGGTCGCCAGGGCCTTGCGCGATCCGCGCAACTTGGGTGTGTGATGCTTGTTGAGTTTGTCCCACTCGTTGCCTTTGCCGGCCTTGCGCACGTCCGTCGGCGCGGGCATGGCTCCCTTGGATCGGGTCAGAGCGTCCTTGATGAAGATGATCGGCAGGCCGACGAGCACCACGATGACCGCCAACATCACGGGGATGGGCATCTCAGAGACGACATTAGGAATCACGGTCACGATTGTGCCCGATGGAGACTCGCTCACACAAACGTTATGCGCGCGGGCATGGACGAGGCCTGGGTGACGTGCGCGGACCCCGACCGTTCTGCCGGTGGCGGCGCACAGCCGGGGTCCGTGCGTGGACGTCGGTGCTCAGGGCCTTGCGCGAGCCCGTGACCTTCATCGTGGGACGAGGCCGTGGCCGGCTGAGGCCAGGCCGGGCGCGGTCGCGGCGCGTCAGTGGACGATGGGCTTACCGCCCATCGCCAGGGGAGCGCGCCAGCGCGCCTGCGCGTCCAGCTCCCGCTCCCAGGCCGAGGCCTTCCGCCAGTTGCTGACGGAGAGCACCTGCAGGCGACCGATGGCGGCGACCGCGTCGAGCAGGAGGAAGCGGGACTCAGGGATCGGGGCATCCCACGGGAGGGACTTCCATAGGCCGCGCCTGCCCAGCAGGTACGCGCCTCGAGCGCGATCATGAATGTCGTCGACCGCCTCCTCTTCCGGTCCTTCGGCCGCCCACAGCCAGCGGCCGAGACGGTAGACCTCCCAGGCCTCGTCCCACGAGGAATAGTGCATTTGCAGCGCGTGGTTGATGAGTGCGAGAGTGTCCCATGCCTCGTCCTCACTGAGCCAGCCGAGCGCGAAGCCCGACCGTGTCAGCATCGCCGCGCGCATCAAATCCCAGGCTGCGAACTCCACGTCCTGGATGCCCCGATCATTATTCAGGAAACGATGGATGCGCCAGCACATCTCCACGTCCATCGTGGACTTGTCAACGGTCTTGTCCAGGTCCTCGAGGACGCGCTCCACCCACTCGGGATCGGCACACCTGCTGCGCAGGGCCGCGTACCCCTTGCTATGGTCGCCGCACAGGAGCCGATAGAGGCGCGTGACGAGGTCGGCGCGGTTCATGATCTCCCAGCTGTCTTCGAGCATCTTCCGGGTATCCTCGACGCTGGCGACCTCGAGGACGTTGACCGGGTTGTCGTTGCACAACGCGTTAGGGAATGAGGGAGCAAGCAGCCTCGCGTGCGGATCGGACGCCATCGAGGCGCGCGACCCGCTCACGACCGGCACGTGCTCTGCGCTGGCCTTTTTCCATTTCTTCGTCTTGCCGGCCTTTCGCAGGTCGGCGGGTGTGGGAATCCTGCCCCGCGCGATAGCGACAAGATCGTCGAGCAGGCCGTGCAAACACCACAGGACGAAGACGCCGAGGGCGAACCACACGGGGGCTGGAATCTGAGACAGGAAGCGTAGGATCACGTCTCGCATTGTGCCCGACGGGAGGAGATTTCGCCACAATCATAGGAGATGACGACCGGCCCCTTGGCACCCAGGTCCTTGCTTGTTCTCCCAGGTGACGGAGAATCCGGAGGAAAAATCGGCAGAGGGGGCCTGCGAGGGGTGAGCGCGACCGGAGGAACCGATAGGGAGGTGGTCCAGCCACGACAAGCCGACCGCGATGCGTTTGTTACCGTCGTAGCGGAATACGCGCGCGCGAGAATCAGCCCCCGCCCCGTCCATGTCAAGCGCGACAGGCGTGAGACGCGCGGAGGTGGCCCAGGTACCCAGATGTGGGTGGGACGCGGTAAGGTCCTCCCAGATGCCTCGGCGCGTAGACCCGCCGGTGAGGTGCTACAAATACTGGGGAAATAACGGGGAAGGGACAGGGAATGTCAGCGACGAAGCTCGTGATCGTGGAGTCTCCTGCGAAGGCCGCCACCATTGAGGGATACCTGGGTCCCGACTACCACGTAACCGCTTCCATCGGCCACATCCGTGACCTCCCGCAGCCCTCCGAGCTGCCCAAGGATATGAAGAAGGGGCCATTCGGCCGCTTCGCTGTCAACGTGGACGAGGGCTTCAAGCCGTACTACGTGGTGAACCCGGATAAGAAGAAAAAGGTCACCGAACTCAAGAAGCTCCTCAAGGAGTCCGACGAACTCTTCCTGGCAACTGATGAGGACCGCGAGGGTGAGGCTATCGCGTGGCACCTCCTGCAGGTCTTGAAGCCGAAGGTTCCCGTGCGCCGCATGGTTTTTCACGAAATCACGAAGGAAGCGATCCAGCGCGCCCTGGAGAACACGCGCGATCTGGACACCGACCTCGTGGACGCGCAGGAGACCCGCCGCATCCTCGACCGCCTCTACGGCTACGAGGTCTCGCCCCTCCTGTGGCGCAAGATCCGCCCGTCCCTGTCGGCCGGCCGCGTGCAGTCTGTGGCTACGCGCCTCGTGGTCGCCAAGGAACGCGACCGCATGGCCCACGTGAGCGCCCAGTACTGGTCGATCGACACGGCCTTCACGTCGGCGGGCCAGGCCTTCGGTGCGCGCGTGTCCTCCGTGGATGGTCACGCCATCGCGACCGGTTCCGACTTCAGCGAGAAGGGCGAGTTGAGCGCGAAGGCCACCAAGGCCGGCGTCCTGCATCTGGACGAGGCCACGGCCCGCTCCTACGCCCGCGCGCTGGAGGGCGCCCCGGCCTCGGTTATCGACTCGGTGACCCGCAAGCCCTACCGCCGACGCCCGGCTGCCCCCTTCACGACGTCGACCCTCCAGCAGGAGGCGTCGCGCAAGCTGCACTGGAACGCCTCCTCGACGATGCGCACCGCCCAGTCCCTCTACGAGTCTGGTTACATCACCTACATGCGTACCGACTCTACGGCCCTGTCCAGCCAGGCGATTCACGCGGCTCGTGAGCAGGCCACCCAGCTTTATGGGGGCGAGGCCGTGGCCGAGGCCCCGCGCCTGTACGGCACCACGTCGAAGGGCGCGCAGGAGGCGCACGAGGCGATCCGTCCCGCCGGCGACCACTTCCGCACGCCGGGCGAGGTGGCGGGTTCTCTGTCGAAGCAGCAGCTGGCCCTGTACGACCTGATCTGGAAGCGCACGGTCGCCTCGCAGATGGCCGACGCGGTCGGCTACACGGCGACGATCCGCGTGCTCACCGGCATCGAGGTCGACGGCGCGCGCCACGACGTGCTGTCCTCGGCCTCGGGCACGGTCATCACCTCTCCGGGCTTCCGCCTGGCCTACCAGGAGGGCCGCGATCAGGGGCGTTACGACGCAGAAAAGAACGATGCGGAGAAGACCCTGCCGGACGTTGCCGAGGGCGACGCCGCGACCCTGACCGAGGCCACCCCCGACGGCCACGAAACCCAGCCCCCGGGCCGCTACACGGAGGCCACGCTGGTCAAGACCATGGAGGAGCTCGGCATCGGCCGTCCCTCCACCTACGCGGCCACCATCCAGACGATCGGGGACCGCGGGTACGTGACGCACCGCGGCCAGTACCTGGTGCCCACGTGGTTGGCGTTCTCCGTGACGCGCCTCCTCGAGGAGAACCTGGCGAACCTGGTCGACTACGACTTCACGGCCTCGATGGAGGGCGACCTGGACCGTATCGCCGCGGGACAGGAGAACGGAACGGACTTCCTGACCGGATTCTTCTTCGGACCCGACGGCACGGGCGAGCGCGGCGGCCTGCGCCACGACGTCGCCTCGCTGGGCGACGACATTGATGCGCGCGCCGTCAACTCCATCGACCTGGGCCGCGGGGTGACGCTGCGCGTGGGCCGCTACGGGCCCTACATGGAAAAGGCCGACGGGACGCACGCGAACGTGCCGCCGGAGGTCGCCCCCGACGAGCTGACGGACGAACTCATCGATCAGCTCTTCGCCCGCGCCGCCGACGATGGCCGCGAGCTGGGCGTCGACCCCGCAACCGGCCACACGATCATCGTCAAGGACGGCCGCTACGGTCCCTACGTCACCGAGGTCCTGCCCGAGCCAGCCGAGGGCGCCGAGGAAGGTGCGAAGAAGACGAAGAAGAGCGCCGTCAAGCCTCGCACCGCCTCGCTGTTCAAGACCATGGACATCGCCACCGTCACCCTCGAGGACGCCCTGTCGCTGCTGTCCCTGCCGCGCGAGGTGGGCACGGACCCGGCCTCGGGCGAGGTCATCACCGCGCAGAACGGCCGCTACGGCCCCTACCTGAAGAAGGGAACGGACTCGCGCACGCTGGCCTCGGAGGACCAGCTGCTCACGATCACCCTGGACGAGGCCCTGGCCATCTACGCCCAGCCCAAGACCCGCGGCCGTGGCACTGCCCGCCCGCCGCTGCGCGAGTTCGGTGAGGACCCGATCTCGGGCAAGAAGGTCACCGTCAAGGACGGCCGCTTCGGCCCCTACGTGACGGACGGCGAGACCAACGTGACCGTGCCGCGCGCCGAGACGGTCGAGGACCTGACGGCCGAGCGTGCCTACGAGCTCCTCGCCGACAAGCGCGCCAAGGGGCCCGCCCCCAAGCGCACGCGCAAGACAGCCGCGAAGAAGACAACGACCAAGAAGACGACCGCGGCGAAGAAAACGACCACGAAGAAAACCACTGCGGCCAAGAAGACGGCCACCACCAAGGCCGCGACGAAGAAGGACAGCTGATGGCGGCGCGAGGAATGTTCATCACCTTCGAAGGTGGCGACGGCTCCGGGAAGTCCACGCAGATCCAGTCCGTGCGCGACTGGTTCGAGAGCCGTGGCCGCGAGGTCATCGTCACCCGCGAGCCGGGCGGCACCGAGCTGGGAACGGAGATCCGCCGTCTCGTGCAGAACGGCCCCGAGGACGTGGATGCACGCACGGAGGCCCTCCTGTACGCGGCCGACCGCGCCTACCACGTCGCCACGGTCATCCGCCCCGCCCTCGAGCGTGGAGCGGTCGTGCTGGGGGACCGCTACATCGACTCCTCGCTGGCCTACCAGGGCGCGGCCCGCTCCCTCGGCGTCGATGAGATCGCCTCCCTGAGCGCGTGGGCGACCCAGGGCCTCTACCCGTCCCTGACCTTCCTCCTGGACCTGCCTCCGGAGGTCGGCGCGCGCCGCCGCACCGATGCCCCGGACCGTATGGAACGCGAGTCCATGGACTTTCACGAGCGTGTGCGCCACGAATACCTGCGCCTCGCCGATGCCGAGCCCGAGCGCATCGTCGTCATCGACGCGGTGGGCACGGTCGATGAGGTCTTCTCTGAGATTCGCGGCGTCCTCGTCGAGCGCTTCGACGGCGGTTCCAGCACCATCGACGAGGCCGTGGACGGCTCCGCCGGATCGGTGACCGCCGCGGACACGGACGCTGAGGCTCCGACTGAGGCTCCCGCTGAGGCTGAGGATGTCGCTCCCGAGGTTGCCTCCCCCGAGGCGTCGACCGAGGAAGCCCCTCTCGCCGACGCCCCCGAGGCCTCGGCCCCCGACACCGCGGACGAGGAAACCGCCACTGACGAGGCAGCCCCCATCCTCGTTGACGCCCCCGAGGCCACCGCCACCCGGAAGCACCGCGCCGCCAAGGCCTCGCACAAGGGCAGCACCGAGAAGCGTTCCTCGCGTAAGCCCGCGACCATGGTGGGTGCCCTGGGCGAGTCCCAGGGCGCGCTGTGGGATGAATGATGAGCGTCTGGTCCTCGCTGGTAGGTCAGGACGCGGCGGTCGCTAAGCTCAGCGAGGCCGCGGCGTCTGCCCGCGCAATCGTCGCCTCCCGAGGCAGCGGGCGTACTTCCGACGAAGCCCGCTCCATGAGCCACGCGTGGCTCATCACCGGCCCGCCCGGATCCGGCCGCTCGGTCGCAGCCCGCGCCTTCGCGGCCGCCCTTCAGTGCACCGGAGCGACACCCGGCTGCGGGCAGTGCCCCGGCTGCCGCACGACCATGGGACGCACGAACGCGGACGTGCTCTTCGCGGCCACCGAAACCTCGATCATTAACGTCGAAACCGCGCGTTCACTCGTGCTGCAGGCGCAGTCCTCGCCCTCCCAAGGCCTGTGGCGCGTCATCGTCGTCGAAGACGCCGACCGCCTCGGCGAGTCCGGCGCGAACGCCCTGCTCAAGGCCATCGAGGAGCCGCCCGAGCACACCGTGTGGCTGCTGTGCGCCCCCAGCCCCGAGGACATGATCGCCACGATCCGCTCGCGCTGCCGCCACCTCGGCCTGCGCATCCCCACCGCGACCGCGGTCGCCGACCTGCTCGTGCGCGAGGGCGTCGCCACCCCCGAGGTCGCCCTCGAAGCCGCGCGCGCCGCCCAATCCCACATCGGACTAGCGCGCGCTCTCGCCCGCGACCCCCAGATGCGCGAGCGCCGACGCAACATCATCACCGCGCCCGCCTCCGTGCGCAGCGTCGGCGAGGCCGTCATGGCCGCCGACCGACTCCTCGAAACAGCGAAAGCCCAGGCCGACGCGCAGGTCAGCGACCGCAACGCCCGCGAAAAAGCCGACCTGCTGCGCCAACTCGGCATGGAGGAAGGCGAAAGCGCCACTAAAGCCTCGCGCACGATGCTCCGCCAGCTCGAAGAAGACCAGAAACGCCGCTCCAAGCGTGCCCTCACCGACGCCATCGACCGCGCCCTCATCGACCTGCTTGCCATCTACCGCGACATTCTCATGGTGCAGGTCGGCGGTGACGGCGAACTCATCAACACGGACCTGTCCGAGCTGGTACACCAGATCGCACACGACTCCACGTCCCACCAGACCCTCGCGCGCGTCGACCACATCGAAACCGCGCGCAAACGCCTCGTCGCCAACGGCAATCCCCTCCTCGTCCTCGAAGACATGGCGATTTCGCTGCGCCCCCAGGCCTAAGTCCCGCCCGCACGAACTCCGTTACAATCGGGGCCATGAAAACACGCTCAATCGCGGCCGCAGCCGTCGCGATCCTCGCAGTCGTCGCGATCATCCTGGCCGTCGTCGGTTACTACGGGATCCAACGCTTCAAGACACCTGCGCCCACCAAAACCGCCACGGCCTCGTCCGCGCCCATCGATGTCCAAGGCGGAGACATCCAGGCGTACTACAACCAGGGCATCACGTGGGGCAAGTGCGCGCAAGGCACCTTCGACAGCTACCGAGGCGTCAACAGCTCCGACCCGAACGAGTACCAGTGCGCGTTCCTCAAAGCGCCCCTGGACTGGGACAACCCCGACGGTGACCAGATCACCCTCGCCCTCGCCATCCACCGCTCCGGGGCCAAGGATGCACCCGCGCTCTTCATCAACCCCGGCGGCCCCGGCGGCCCCGTTGTCTCAGCGCTGCCCTACTACTCGGCCCAGGGCCTCGGCGAATCCGTCGTTAAGGCCTACGATATCGTCGCGCTCGACCCGCGCGGCGTCGGCGACTCCACCCCCGTCTTCTGCATGACCGACGAGGAAAAGGACGAATATAACGCCGGTGCCGAAACCGACGGCGTCGATGACAGCCCGCAATCCGCGATTGCCGAGGCCGAAGAAGGCTCGCGCGACCTCGCCGACGGGTGCCGCGACCACTCCGGCTCCATCTTCGAACACATCGACACGGTCAGCGCCGCGCGCGACTTCGACATGGTGCGCGCCGTCCTCGGGCAGGAAACCCTGAACCTGCTCGGCTACTCCTACGGCACCTTCCTCGGTGCCACCTACGCCGGGCTCTTCCCTGAGCGCGTCGGCCGCTTCGTGCTCGACGGCGCCCTCGACCCGACCCTCAGCGTCAACGAGGTCTCGGCCCTCCAGATGCGCGGCCTCGACGCCTCGCTCCAGCACTGGATCTCCGACTGCGCCACTCAGGCCACCTGCCCGATGGGACGCAACCTCCAGGAGGGCATCGAGACCGTGCGTTCCTTCCTCGACTCCCTCGAGGACAACCCGATGCGCACGAACGACCCGAATCGTCCGCTCACCGAAAACCTGGCCGTCACCGCGCTGACCGGCGCCATGTACAACACGCAGTGG